>DATJFC010000346.1:0-10599 GCA_035495995.1 Holophagaceae bacterium | reverse complement strand
CGCTTTTGCGGGCCGCCACATGGGGCAGGCGCTCCGGCAGGTTCGCCAGGCCCCAGGCCGTGACCGCCAAGGCCTGGGCGCCCTCCACCAGCTGATCCGGCTTCACATGATCGAAGGTGTCCAGCTGGCTGTGGTGGGTGTTGGTGAAGTAGTCGGCGAAATCCTGGAAGGCGAAGAAGGCCGGAACGCCCTTCTCTTCGAAGGGCCAGTGGTCGGAGGAGTCGGGGATGCTGCCGAAGAAGAGCTCTTTGCAGCCGACCACGTTGGCGGGCGCCATGGCCGCGCCGAGCTGGGGAGCGCAGTCCTCGCGGCCCTCCAGGGTCCAGCCCTTCACGGTGCCGGTGCCCAGATCGTCGATGAGCACCGCCTGGATCTTGTCCAGGTCGCCGGGGTGGGCCTTCACGTAGGCGGTGGATCCGAGGAGGCCCTGCTCTTCGCCGGAGAAGAGGATGCAGCGGATGGTGCGCTTGGGCTGGAGGCCCAGGGCCTTGATGGCGCGGATCGCCTCCATGGCCGCCACCGTGCCGGTGCCGTTGTCGGTGGCGCCGGTGCCCAGATCCCAGGAATCCTGGTGGCCGCCGATGATGACCACCTGATCGGGCCATTCGGAGCCGCGGATCTCCGCGACGACGTTGTAGGCCTTCACGGGCGAAGGGCTCGTCTCGCCGCCGATCTGGATCTCCATCCGCATTTTCTCGCCGCGGGCGGCGAGGCGCTTCAGCAGCTCCGCGTGCTCATTGGCGATGAAGGCCGTGGGCACATGGGTGAGGCCCTCGCCTTCGATGGGACTGCCGGTCTTGGTCATGTGGTCGTCCTTCTTCTCCGTCGCGGCGAGCATGGCCAGGGGCTTCTCCGCCTTGAAGGAGGCGAGGGCCTGCTGGAAGGCCTCGCGCTGCTTGGGATCCCGCCAATCGATCTTGGGCAGGCGCCCCATCATGACGATGTGGCCCGCCATCTTCCCTTTGAGCGCCATGAGCTGGTCGAGGGTGTCCGCCTGGACGACCGTCACTTCGCCTTCCACACGGCCTGGCGTCGCGGGGGTCCAGGCCATGGCGGCGATCTGGAGCGTTTGATGGTTCTGGGTCAGGAGCCTGGCGCTGTCCTGGCCCCGCGTCCAGCTGGGGCCGAAATCATAGGCCTCCTCGTGGACATTCTCGGCGCCATAGGCCTGCAGCTTGGCCCGGGCCCAGCTCTGGGCTTTGCGGAGGTTCTCCGAGCCCGTGAGGCGCGGCCCGATGGTGTCGCACATCTCTTCGAGGTTCGCGACCGCCTGCTGGTGGGCGGCGATCTCTTCCAGGATCCGGGCGGCATCGCTCTTGGCCGGCGCGTCAGGCTGGAACAGACCCGGCATGGTGGGCGTCTCCGGGGCCTGGGCGCGGATGGGAGCGGGCGCCTGCGCGAGGAGCCCTGCCGAAGCGGCGAGGGCGAGCATGAGTCTGGACATGGGAATCCCTTCCAAGATTGAAGCCCTCATCTTACGAGGACTCCAGGGCTCAGGATTAGGCAAAGAATGAGGCCCCCGGGGCGGGGGCCTCTTCCTTTCGTTCGCGGGGCAGGTCAGTTGCCGGCCTTTTTCTCCGCGGGCTTGATGTGGGGCACGCGCTCGGGGGTGTTGGCGAAGAACCAGGCGGCGGAGGCCATGCACTGGGCGCCCTGGGTGAGATCGTCCTTCTTCACATGCTCCAGGCTGTCCACCTGGCTGTGGTGGGTCATGGTCATGTAATCCAGAGGATCCTGGATGGCGGCGAAGGCGGGGACGCCGGCCTCGTAGAAGGGCCAGTGATCCGTGTCGCCGGGCTGTTTGAAGGCGCCGATCTCCGTGCAGCCGAGGTTGTTCATGGGAGCCATGGCCTGGGCCAGGTAGCCCCGCCACTGCTCCTCGTTCATGTCGGGCCAGCCCTGGATCTGGCCGGTGCCCATGTCGTCCACGAGGACGGCCTGGATGTCCTTCATCTCGTTCATGTGGGCCTTCACATAAGCCTCGGAGCCGAGCAGTCCTTCCTCCTCGCCGCTGAAGAGGATCACGCGGATCGTGCGCTTGGGCGCGACGCCCAGGGCCTTGATGGCGCGCAGCGTCTCCATGGCGACGACGGTGCCCGTGCCGTTGTCCGTGGCGCCGGTGCTGAGGTCCCAGGAATCCTGATGGCCGCCGACGATGACGACCTGGTCGGGCCAGGTGGAGCCCTTGATCTCCGCGACGACATCGTAGGCCTGGACCGGCGCGTTGCCGAGGTGGCCGTCCAGATCCAGCTCGACCTGGGGATGCTGGCCGTCCTCCTTGATGAGGCGCTTGATCAGGTTGGCGTGTTCCTTGGAGATCACGGCCATGGGGGCGGTGCTGCCGCTCCAGCGGGGGTTCGGGCTTCCGCTCATGGTCAGGAAGCCGTTGTCCTTCTCGGAGCTCATGAGCACGGCGGCGTATTTGGCCTGTTTCATGATTTCCACATAGGACTTGATCCAGGCATCCATGTTCTTGCGCTCTTCCGCGGTGGGGCGCGGACGGGAAACGGAGAGCACGATCTTGCCCGCGAGGCCCGGCAGCGCCGTCTTGAGCTCGTCGAGATTCTTGGCCTCGAGGAGGGCCACTTCGCCCTTGATGGGACCGTTGGTGCCGTTCGTCCAGGCCCACTGGGCGATCTCCAGCTCCTGGTTGTTGCAGTTGAGGAGGCGGGCTGAAGCCTTGCCGCGGTACCAGGGCCTTCCGAAGTCGTAGGCCTCCTCATGCACGTTCACGGCGCCGTAGCTTTCAAGCTTCTTCCTGGCCCAGGCCTGGGCGTCCCGCAGTTTCTGGGAGCCGGTGAGGCGGGGGCCGATGGTGTCGGTCATCTCCTGCAGGTCCGCATAGGCCCGCTGGTGGTCCGCGACCTCCTTGAGGAGCTTCGCGACATCGCTGGTGAAGGCGTCGTCCGGCACGCCGAACTCGAAATGGGGCTTCTCGGGCTTCTTATCGGTCTTGGCGGGCTCCTGCGCCAGCAGGGGCAGGACACAAAGGCAGAGGGCGAGGGCACTGATCCGTTTCATGGTGAGAGGCTCCTGGGAATGACCCTCACCTTACGAGGGCTCGGGGCCGCCTGCAATCCCAAAATGAAGCGGGCCCCGAAGGGCCCGCCCATGAACATGCAATCCGGCTCAGGCGCCGAAACGCTTGGAGACCTCGGACCACTTGATGTTCTCGACACGGGGCCCGCCTCCACGAGCGCGAAGCGATCGTGGGAGAACCGTGCGATGCATGGTTCGATAGGCGGGAGCCTCGAGGTACTTCGCGCGGGCGATGCCGAAGTCGATCATGGAGGCTCCGGCTCCAGGAGCGTAGCGACTGGGAGCACGGCGCGGGGCGCTGTGCGATAGCCGGAGGGCGTGCGACAGGAAGAATGAAGAAGGCCTCCGACGGGAGGCCCTCCTCATGCTTGCCCGGGTTGGCTCAGGCGCCGAAACGCTTGGAGACCTCGGACCACTTGATGTTCTCGACGAAGGCCTCGAGGTACTTCGCGCGGGCGATGCCGAAGTCGATCATGAACGCGTGCTCCCAGCTGTCCAGCACCACGAGCAGGTCCTGCTCGATGGGCAGGCCCAGGTGGTGCTCGGCGAAGAAGTAGGTGTGCAGCTTGTTGTCGCGACGGTTGCGGGTCAGGACGGCCCAGCCCGGGCCGCACATGGCGGCAGCCTTCAGGTCGGCGATGTCCTTGTCCTTGCCGCCGGCGGCGTCGAGGGGGGCCTGGAGACCCGCGCTGAGGGGGGCGTCGGCGCCCATGTTCTCGAAGTAGAGCTCGTGAAGGAAGGAACCGTTGAATGCCACCGCCTCGCGGCGCTTCAGCTCGCTGTACTCGTTGAAGGAGTAGTTGGCCTTGCTGTTGTCGATGGAGGCCAGCTTCTCCTCGATCTCGTTCAGTTTGGTGATGTAGCCCTTGTAGAGGGTGAAGTGGGCGTCCAGCTGGCCGTCGGAGAGGCCTTTGACGGCGCCGCCCTTCAGGTGGTCATAGTTCTTCGCGGTGTAGGCCATGGATCATCTCCTTGTCAGGCGCCGCTCGGCGCGGAGGGTCAGTGTAGCGAAGGTCCTTTGAGTTCCAGCGTGTTGCCTTCCGGATCAGTGAGGTAGAGGGAAGGGCCGTCGCCCTCGGCGCCGAAGTTGGAGGTGGCTTCCGAGGTCTCGACCCCGAGGGCCTTCATCCGGGCCTGGATGGCCTCGGGCTCGAAGGGCTCCACGCGCAAGCAGAGGTGCGCGAGGTTGCGGCCTTCCGCGCCCGGCGCCGCGCCGCCATCGCGGCCCAGGAGGCCGTCCACGGACACGAGGTCCACAAGGGCGCGGCCCACGCGGATGTGGACGAGGCCGAGATCCTCACGGCGCCGCACCACCTCGCAACCCAGGGCTTCTTCGTAGAAGGCCTCCATGCGGGCCAGATCCCGCACGCGGAAGACCGCATGGTCGATGCCAAGCACCTCGAACATGGTCGCGCTCAGGCCAGCATTTCGCGGAGGAACCAGGCCTCCTTCTGGTGCACCTGCACGAAGCGGGTGAGGAGGTCCGCCGTCCCGGGATCGCCGGCCTGGTCCGCGATCTCGATGCCCTTGTGCATCAGGGCGACGATCTTGTCCGCGCCCACCAAGGCCTCCTTGACCATGGCGGCGGCGTCCAGGCGCTTCTTGGTGTCCGAGGGTTTGACGACCGAGAGGCTCTCCATCTGCGAGGGTGTCGTGATGGGCACGCCGTCCAGCATCCGCACCCGCTCGGCGAGTTCGTCGATGGTGGCGTCCACGGCCTCGTAGAGATCGGAGAAGCGCAGGTGGTAGTCGCGGAAGTGGGGCCCGGAAACCATCCAGTGGTAGCGCCGGGCGTTGAAGCTCTGCACGAAGGCCGTGGCCAGCTCCAGATTCAGGTGCTCGATGACGGCTTTGGACATGGGCGACTCTCCTTGAGCGGATGGGCAGCGAACACTGTGCCAGAGCAGCGGGTCCGCGTGGAGGCTGCGGTGGGGGCGGGGGCGCGGAAGGGATTCGCGAAGGGCCGGGAGGAGCCTCCCGGTCCTTCGCGAGATCAGCCCCCTGTGCAGCTCTGGATGGCCTGGGTCACCTGTTCCGCGAGGTTCTGGTGGCAGATGAGGGAGGTGGGTGTCGCGTTCGGAATGACGAAGTGCTTACCCTGGGTGCTGAGCTTGGAAAACTGCTCATCCATTTGGACCCGGCCCGCCTGGGCGTCAGGGGACCAGGGCCCGTCGCTACCGTCCTTGTCCAGCGCGGCGGAGGTCAGGATCACCAGGGGTTTCTGCTCCATGGTTTGGTTGGCCTGGACTTCGTCGAAGCTCTGGGGCAGGGCGCGCAACTCGGCTGCCTGGGCCTTGACGAGTTTCATGGTCTTCAGCGAGGCGGTCATCGCCGTCGCGTCCGCGCCCTGGAGGCCGAAGTCGGGGTCAGGGGCCTTCTGCCACCAGGCCTTGAAGCGGTGCCAGCTGAAGCGGCGCAAGGTGGCCTCGTGTTCCAGGTTCTTCGCGCGGGCCTCCGCGTCATCCATGAGCGGCTGGTGCCAGGGGTCCAGCAGGACCATGCCCGCCACCTCTTGGGGATGCCGCACCGCGAAGGCGCGCGCTTCCAGGGCGCCAAGGCCGGAGCCCACCAGCAGGTAGGGGCCGTTCACCTCGTAGGTTTTCATGGCGGTGTAGATGCGGTCAGCCTGGGTGGCGGCGTCGGAATCCGCGTCCGCCCAGGCGCTCCAGGCGTAGCCCGGAGGATCCCAACGGACCACCATGGAGTTTTGGGAAACCTGCGCCATCACCCAGGTCCAGCTGGAGGAGGGCAGGCCCCAGCCATCGAAAAGCACGACGACGGGCCGCGAGACCTGGCCTGCCACCTGCATGTGCATGTCGAGGCCGGCGGCCTGCACCACGCGCCCGGGGGGCGAAGCGTTGCGGAGCTGGAACGCCTCCGCCACGGGCTCGTAGGCGAGCCCGGTGACGACCACGGCGCCGCAGAGCAGGATCAGGTAGAAGAGGCGCCGGCCCCATCGCCTTTGCCAGGAGACCGGAACGGCGCGCCACGACTGGTCCAGACGAGGATCCACGTCAGCCTCCAGGGCATGGGAGAAAGCATGGGCATCTTCGCGCCGATGCGGGCGCCGTGCAAGTTCTGGCGGAGCGCGCCTTGAAACTAGCCCTTCCTGTCCACGCACCACTTCACGCCGCCCCGGCAGGCGATGAAGAGGAAGACGAAGCAGTAGAGCACCGCCAGCTCGCCGTCATTCACCCCCGGTAGGAGCTTGGCCCCGCCCTGGAAGCGCCAGTGGAACTGGATATAGGCGACGGCCATCATGCCGCTGCAGAGGAAAGCCGCGAGCCGGGTCCGGAGCCCCAGGAGGATGGCGAGGCCGCCCGCCAGCTCCAGGATCCCGCCGAACCAGAGCTGGGATCCCACCGTGGGTTTGAAATCCGTCAGCACGCCCAGGATCTTCTGCATGCCGTGGAAGCTGAACATGAAGCCCGCGACGATGCGCAGCAGGGCGTAAGCGTGGTCGGCATGCTTCGCAAGGGCCTTCATCGGTGGATCTCCGGGAACGCGGTCATCGGAAGCACTCCGGCGCTTCGGCCTTCCAGGCGCCGCCGAGCAGCTGGGTCGTCACCGGCACGCCGGGGGTCTTCACGCCGCGGTGGGCCATGCAGTCGTGCTCCGCCACGAGCTTCACGCCCCAGGCCTGGGGCTGGAGGTAGTCGCGCAACGCGTCGAAGATCTGCTGGGTCATGCGCTCCTGGACCTGGAGCCGCGCCGCGAAGGCGTGGACAAGGCGTGCCAGTTTCGAAAGCCCTACGGTGCAGCCTTCCGACGGCAGGTAGCCGATGGTGGCGAAGCCTTCGAAGGCGGCCAGATGGTGCTCGCAGGTGGAGACGAAGGGGATGCGCTCCAGGATCACGGGCACTGGGGCCAGATCCCCCGGCAGGGCCCGCAGCTCCTGGTCCAGGTTCACCGCGTAGCCCGACAGGCGCTCCTGCCAGAAGGCCGCCACCCGCGCGGGGGTCTCCCGCAGCTCGGGGCCGTCCGCATCCACGTCAAAACTCTCCAGGAGGAGCCGGATGGCCTGGGCGGCGCGGGACTCATCAATGGGCATGGGCGGGCCTCCGTGGGACAATAGCAGGCTTCGGGGGACGAGATGACGGACGCCAAGACCAGCTACGCCGCTTCGGGCGTGGACATCAACCGCCAGGACGAGGCGCTGCGCCGCATCAAACCCCATGTGAAGGCCACGAAGACCCCCGGCGTCCGCAGCGACATCGGCCTTTTCGGGGGGCTGTTCGCCGCGCAGTTCGAAGAGGCCAAGCCCATCCTCGTGTCCTCCATGGACGGGGTGGGCACCAAGATGAAGGTCGCGCGCCGCGCGGGCATCTGGGACACGGTGGGCCAAGATCTGGTGAACCACTGCCTCAACGACATCCTCGTGCAGGGCGCGCGGCCCCTCTTCTTCCTCGACTACATCGCGGCCCAGCGCCTGGAGCCCGAGGTCATCGAGCAGATCGTGAAGGGCATGGCGGCTGCCTGCAAGGATTCGGGTTGCGCGCTCATCGGCGGCGAGCTGGCGGAGATGCCGGGCGTCTACGCCGAAGGCGAAGTGGATGTCGCCGGCACCATCGTCGGCGTGGTGGACGAGGCCGACCTGCTGCCGCGCCTTGAAACGATGAAGGCGGGCGACGTGCTCCTCGGCCTGCCTTCCAGCGGCCTCCACACCAACGGCTATTCGCTGGCCCGCAAGGTCTGCTTCGAGACCGAGAAGCTGGAAGTCAACGACCCCCTGCCCGGTGACGGACGCGGCGTGGGCGAAGCCCTGCTCGCGATCCATCGCAGCTACCTGAAGCCGCTCTGGCCCTTCGTGAAGGCCCACCGCCTGCTGGGCATGGCCCACATCACGGGCGGCGGGCTCACGGACAACATCCCCCGCGTGCTGCCCGGATCGCTGGACGCCGTCATCGACACGAAGAGCTGGGAGGTGCCGGCGCTGTTCGCCTTCCTCATGGCCAAGGGCGGGCTCGACATCGCCGACGCGCGCCAGGCCCTGAACCTGGGAGTCGGCATGGTGCTCATCGTGGCGAAGGCCGAAGCCGGTGCCGTGCTGGCGGAACTCAAGGCCGGCGGCGAGGCCGCGTGGATCCTGGGCGAGCTGGCATCCGGCACGGGGCGGGTGGAGTACCGCTAGCTAGCGCGACAGGACCTTCCGCACGATCTGCTCCAGGTCCACGAGACGGTAGGGCTTTTGCAGGAACCCATCCAGGCCCTCGGCCTGGATGGCGTCGCCCACCTCCTCCTCGCTGTAGCCGCTGGAGAGGATCACGGGGAGGCCGGGCCGCAGGCGCCGGATGACGCGGAAGGCGTCGGCCCCGCTCATGCGCGGCATGGTCTGATCGACGATCACGAGGCGCAGGCGATCCACATGTTCCAGGAAGCGGGCGACGGCGGCTTCGCCGTCCTCCGCCGTGAGGACGGTGAAGCCCATGGACTCCAGGAGGGCGCAACCCGCGTCCAGCACGCTGGGCTCGTCGTCCGCGATCAGCACTTCCCCGCCGAGCTCCAGGGGCGCGGATGCCGAGGCGGCCTCGTGCGGGTGGGGAGCCGCCGCGCGAAGCGGGAAATAGAGGCGGAAGGCCGTGCCTTTCCCCAGCTCGCTTTCGATCTGGATGCCGCCCCGGTGGCCACGCATGATGCCAAGCAGCGCGGCGAGGCCAAGGCCACGGCCCGTGGCTTTGGTGGTGAAGAAGGGGTCGAAGATGCTGGCCTGGGTCTCCGGCGCCATGCCCGCGCCCGTGTCCGAGACTTCGAGCATCGCGTAGGTGCCCGGAGCGAGCGGGCCTCCGCCCGGAAGCCGGGGTCCGGCTTCTTCGCCCAGCTGGGCCTCGCCGGTGGATACCTGGATCCGGCCCGGCTTGGAGCCGATGGCCTCCGCGGCGTTGGTGATGAGGTTGAGCAGGACTTGCTGGACCTGCGTGGTGTCGCCTTCAATGAAAGGCGCCTTGGGAGCGAGCCGCGTGTCGAGGACGATGTCCTTGGCGAGGCCAACCTCCAGGAGGTCCCGCATCTGCGAGACCATGGCGTTGAGGTCGACGGGCCCCACCGTCAGACGCCCTTTGCCGGAGTACGCGAGGAGCTGGCGGGTGAGGTTCGCGGCCTGCTGCACGGCGGCTTCGGCCTTGCGGATGTAATCGGCCGAGCGGGCGCTTTCCGGAAGGCCGATGTGGGCCAGGTTGAGG
Organism: Holophagaceae bacterium; assembly: GCA_035495995.1. GTDB lineage: Bacteria > Acidobacteriota > Holophagae > Holophagales > Holophagaceae > JAFDVN01. The sequence goes on along the minus strand of DATJFC010000346.1, from coordinate 1,381 downwards.
TTGCCGAGGACGGCCGTGAGGAGGTTGTTGAAATCATGGGCGATGCCTCCGGCCATCAGGCCCAGGCTGTCCAGACGCTGGGCTTGGCGCAGGCTCTCCTCCGCCTGCTTGCGCTCATTGATGTCCTGAAGGATCCCTTGCATCCGCGAGGCCTTGCCATTGTCCGCGAACTCGGTGGCCCGGCCCTGGGTGTGCATCCACACCCAGGAGCCGTCTTTGCGCCGCATGCGGTATTCCGCGGCGTAGATGCCGGGGTCGCCATCGAGGAAGGGTTGCATGAGGCTGAAGGTCCGCTCCCGGTCCTCGGGGTGCAGATGGTCGAACCACACGCTGATGAGGCGGGGCAGCTCTCCGGGGGCGTACCCCAGCAAGCGGTCCACCGTGGCGTCCATCTCCAGCCTGCCGGTGGGGATGCGCCAGTCGCAGTAGCCGACGCCCGCGCCTTCCATGACCAGGGCCAGCTGCTGTTCCCGGTCCTTGCGCTCCTGCTCGGTCCGCTGGAAATCCGTGAGGTCGCGGGCGATGTTGCACGCGACCCGAAGGTCCCCGGCTTCCACGAGGGTGGAAAGGATTTCCACGGGGACGGAGGAACCGTCCTTCCGGGAAAGGACGGTGTCCGTGAGCCGCATGCCTGTGGTGGATACCTCCCGCCAGATCTCGCGCCAGGTTTCCGGATTCAGTTGCGGCACCTCGTCCCAGATGCGCTCCTGGCGCAGGCGCTCGAGCGTGACCCCGTAGAGGTCCAGGAGCGCCCGGTTCCCGTAAAGGTAGCGGCCCTCCGCGTCCACCCAGGAGATGAAGTCGCGGGCTTGGTCCGCCGCGTGCTGCGCCAGCTGGAGCTGCTCCTTCTCCGCGCGCAGCTCCCGCGTCTGGACGCGCACCACGCGGCGGAGGGAGGCGACCCAGGCGAAGCCGCCGATGGCGAGGACGGACAAGGCCAGCAGGGCGATGAGGGCCCACCGGAGGACCCTGGGCGGGATGCCCCCGGGCGCCGGCGCGTAGAGAAATCCCTCCAGTTTCGCGCTCCGGGGCACGATCCCGAGGTTCCGGTAGGTGTCGAGGATGCGCTGCCACCGGTCGGGGTTGATGTTCCCCACGCGGATGATGTCCGCCAGGACCATCGGCTGCATGGCGCGGGCCTCATAGGCCAGGTTGTCAGCCCCGATGCCCCGCTCCCGGACGCCCGGCTGTTCGAGGATCCACGGGATGACCTTCTCCGGATCGCGCATCGCCTCCACCCAGCCCGCGCGGGTGGAGCGCAGCACGGCCTCCACCTCGGCCGGATGCCGCCGGATCTCGTCTTCGGTCGTGAAGAGGCAGTCGCCATAGAAGTCGATCCCGTAATCGCCGGGCCGCATGATGCCTGGGGCGACTCCGAGCT
>DATJFC010000345.1:0-3174 GCA_035495995.1 Holophagaceae bacterium | reverse complement strand
CGTGCTCCTCAAGGAGAACCACATCGCCGCCGCGGGGGGCATCAAGGCCGCGGTCGAAGCCGCCCGGGAAGCCGCGCCCAAGCTCCTGCGCATCGAGGTGGAGGTGGAGCGCCTGGAGCAGCTCGCCGAATGCCTCGCCCTGGCGGAGGTGGACGGCGCCCTCCTGGACAACATGGAACTCTCCACCCTCGCGGAGGCGGTCCAGATGCGCAACCGCAGCGGCCGGACCCTCTTCCTGGAAGCCAGCGGCAACCTCACCCTGGACCGTGCCCGCCCCGTGGCCGAGACCGGCGTGGACTTCCTCAGCGTCGGCGCCCTCACCCACAGCGCCCCCGCCGCGGATCTGAGCTTGAGACTGGATTAGGTTCGATGCTCAGAACTGACGGGCTGCTGATACCGTTAGATGAAGATCAGTTCCTTCTGGACCGTGTCTGGAAGGACTTGAACGAGTCAGGGGTCGTCACCTACTACTTTGGATGGCGGACTTCCGTAGCCCAAGCGCTCCGCATGGTCGACCCTAGCTCGCCAATCGAACTGACCCGTCTCGAATGGTGGGGGGAGGATTCGAAGTGGGTTGGCCTAGAAGAAGCGCCATCGATGAAGAGCACAGGCGAGGTGGTCCAATGGCTGGTCACTCATTGTGATCGCGGGGATCTGATTAACTTCGAATGTCGCATCGGGAATGAGGTGGACCTCGATAGCCACGACGATACCGAGGTCAGCCTTCAAGGCCCTGAAGGGTCTTGGATCCATGATTGGGCGGAAGCCTTGCTTGCCAGCCGTGGCTTTAAGGCCAAGGTGATTCTTGATGCGTTGGAAGAGAGCGCAGGGAAATATCTGGCCATTGGACGGCCTGACGTCGTGCTGGGGGTCTATGACACTTTCGATGACCTTCATAAAGCGCACCGGGAACGTTGACGCTTGTTGATGCTCTGAAAGATCGCGTCAACTCTTCTTCTCTTCCGCCAGCACGACGAGCACGTCGCAGGGCGCGTGGCGGACGACGCGGGCGGCGGTGCTGCCGAAGAGGAGGCGGGCCAGGGCCGTGTGCCCCACCTGGGCGACGATGAGCAGGCTGTCCGGCGAGCAGGCGGCGACCAGCTCTTCGGCGGGAGAGCCCCAGGCCACGCGGCTCTCGGCGCCGGGAATGTCTTTCACCCAGACGGCCAGCTGTTCGCGCGCCTGCTGTTCCATGGACTGGAGCCAGGCGGGATCGGGCAGGGCGATCTGGGCTTCCGGCAGCAGCGGCGCCGGCGGCATGAGCACATGCAGGGCGATCAAGGGCACGCCCAGACGGCCGGCCCAGGCCGCGCCCCGCTCCAAGGCTTGGCGGCTGGCGGGGGAGAAATCCACGCCTACGAGCACGGACTGGATCATGGCGGCCTCCGGGACTCGCCCCTAGCGTAGGCCGGGTGGGCGTTTTGGCAGGGGCTTGATAAAGGTGTTGAAACACCTATAATGGATCCAGGAGGCAGCCCGATGCTGACCTTGCGCCCTTCCGCTGAACGCGGCCACTTCGATTTCGGCTGGCTGGACACCCGCCACACCTTCGCCTTCGGCGAATACTTCGCGCCCGCCCATGTGCGCTTCAGCGACCTCCGCGTCCTCAACGAGGACCGCGTGAAACCCGGCCAGGGCTTTGGCGCCCACGGCCACCGGGACATGGAGATCCTCACCTGGGTGCTGGAGGGCGCGCTGGAGCACCAGGATTCGCTCGGCAGCAAGGGCGTCATCCGTCCCTTGCAGGCGCAGGTGATGAGCGCGGGCACGGGCATCCGCCATGCGGAGTTCAATGCTTCAGATCAAGACCCGGTCCACTTCCTCCAGATCTGGATCCTGCCGGAGACGGAAGGCCTCGAGCCGCGTTATGGGCAGGTGGATTTCCAGGAGGCCGAGGTGCGGGACCGCTGGCGCCTCATCGCCAGCCGCGATGGCGCCGAGGGCTCCGCGCGCGTCCACCAGGACATCCGCATCCATGCGGCGAGGCCGTCCAAGGGCGCGTCCATCGGCCGCGATCTGGACCCTTCGCGGCGCCACTGGCTCCAGGTCGCCAGAGGCGCGCTCACGGCCAACGGCCTCGCGCTCGCCGCCGGCGACGGCCTGGCGTTATCGTCGGAGGCCCGGCTGGAAATCGAAGCCGGTGCCGATTCGGAAATCCTGCTCTTCGACCTGCGATGAAAGGTAAGCGGCCATGAAGAAAGTCCTCGCGGTCTCCGAAGCGCCGCGCCCGCACTGGGTGGGCGACGGCTTCCATGTCCACTCGATGTTCTCCTACACCACCCACGGCGGGCTCCTCAGCCCCTTCCTGCTCCTGGACTACGCCGCGCCGGAGGACTTCACGCCGACGACGCGCAGGCGCGGCGTCGGCGAGCATCCTCATCGCGGGTTCGAGACCGTGACCATCGTCTACAAGGGGGAGGTCTCCCACCGCGACTCCACGGGCAAGGGCGGCACCATCGGGCCCGGCGATGTGCAGTGGATGACGGCCGCCTCGGGCATCCTCCACGAGGAGTTCCATTCCGAAGCGTTCGCACGCTCCGGCGGCCCCATGCACATGGTGCAGCTCTGGGTGAACCTGCCCGCCAAGGACAAGATGGCGGCGCCGGGCTACCAGGCCATCGGGAGCGGCGACATCCCTTCAGTGGATTTTCCAGGCGAAGCGGGTCGTGTCCGCGTCATCGCCGGTGAATTCGCCGGCGCCAGGGGGCCCGCGCGCACCTTCACGCCGATGAATGTATGGGACCTCTCCTTGAAGGCCGGCGGCGAGGCCTCCTTCCAGTTACCCGATGGCTGGAACACGGCGCTCATCGTGCTCGGCGGCGAAGTGGAGGCCAATGGCGCCGCGGCGCGGGAGGCCCAGATGGTGTTGCTGGATCCCAAGGGCACCGGCCTCACCGTGAAGTCCAAGGACGGCGCCACGCTGCTGCTGCTCAGCGGCGAGCCCATCCATGAACCCATCGCCGGCTACGGCCCCTTCGTCATGAACACCGAGGCCGAGATCGAGAAGGCCATCGTGGACTTCAACAGCGGCCACTTCGGGGAGATCCCCCGCTGATCGGGAAGGCCCTCAAACACCGGTCAGGAGCAGATCCAGGGCCGCGATGAGCTCGGCGCGGTGGGCGGAGAAGTCCCCCGCGATCTCGCCGAGATCCTTGATCCGGACGCCCGCCAGTT
>DATJFC010000344.1:0-2737 GCA_035495995.1 Holophagaceae bacterium | reverse complement strand
AAAAGCCGAGAGCCAAAAGCCGAGAGCCAAAAGCCCTAAAAGACCACCCGCCCTCGCATCGCTTCGCCCCGCAGCGGGCCCCAGGCGCGGCCATCCACGCTCCGGGGACGGTTGTCGCCGAGGACGAGGTAACCCTCGCTGCAGCTCCAAGGCCCGCCGTCCGTCGCGTCCACATGCGCGACATAGGGCTCATCCAGGCGGGCGCCGCCGATCCAGAGATCGCCGCTCTTCTCCGACACGGTCTCGCCCGGCAGACCGATGACGCGCTTGATGGCCGGGCCGTCCGGGCCCTCCACGATCCACACCTGCCCCCGCGCCGGGGCGCCCGCGCACCAGGGCCACAGCGCCCACGCGAGCTGGCCGTCGTGGAAAGCGGGCTCCATGCTCTGGCCTTCGATCTTCACGGGGTGGATCGCGGCGAGGGGCGAGAGCGCGATGAGGAGGGCGAGGCCGTAGGCCCGGAGGGGCTTCATGGGCGCGGGGCCGCGGCCTCAGCGTGTCCGCGCTCCCACGGCGCGGTGAGCACCGCGAGCGCGAGCAGCATGAGCGCGCCGTCGCGGAGCAGGTCCAGGCGCATGCTCCGCAGGCGGTCCGCGACGCTGCGGACGGCGGAGGAGGCGCCGAAGCAGCCGCAATCCACCGGATTGCCGCGCGCGAGGTTGATGGCGAGGGCCGCCATGAACACCGCCAGCAGGAGGAAGGTGAGCAGGGCCGCGCTGCGCCGGGCCAGGCCCGTGATGAGCGCCACCGCGAGGGCCAGCTCCAGCCAGGGCGGCACCAGCGCGAGCGGGGCGAGGGCGGCTTCGGGCACGAGCCTGTAGGCGTGGATCGTCTCGGCGAAGCCGGGTGGGTCGATGATCTTCGGCAGCGCCGCCGCCAGGAAGGTGGCGCCGAGGACCCAGGCGCAAAGCCGCACGCCCCAGGGGCTGCGCAGGAAGCGGAGGGCCCTCATGGCGCCAACCCCTTCACGACGGGCCAGCCGCGGCCCGCCCAGTCCGGATAGCCGCCGGCGTAGACGCGCAGGTTGCGGAAGCCCGCCATCCAGAGTTTCTGCGCCAGGAGATGGGAGTCCTCGCAGTCGCCGCCCGCGCAGTAGACCAGCGTGGGCAGGAGCGGGTCGGCCTTCGCGGCCTGCAGCGCGACGATCTTTTCCGCGAGGCCGTCCGCCCACCCGGGCAGGCAGCGCGCGCCGGGCAAGTGGCCCTCGGCGTAGACATCCGTGCGCCGCGCGTCGAGCAGCAGGGCGCCGTGGAGCTGGAGCCAGCGCGCCGCGTCGCCGTCCACCTCCGCGTAGGCCTGCCCCTGCACCGGCGGATAGCGCGCGAGGAGGGCCGCCGGATCCCAGTCGGAAGCGGTGGTCATGGGCGCCGTGACGGGAGCGGCCTTGGTGCGCGCGGGACGGGGCGCCGGATGCTCCGCGGGGGCAGCCGCGGCGGCGGCGGGCGCCGGCGGCGCGACGGGCGGAGGCTGAAGCGCAGCAGCCGGGGGCCTGGCCGGCAACCAGGAGAGGCGCCGCGTGGGCCCTGCGACGAGGTTCGAGATCCAGGCGCAGAGCAGGGCGGCCGCGAAGAAGGCCGGGATCTCCAGGGCGGGGCGCCAGCGTCTCATGGCTTCACGGCGAGGCGCCGCCCGCGGCCGTCAATGAGCGCGACGGAGACGAGGCGCGCGGGCGCTTGAACCGTGGGCGCGAGGTCGCGCGCGAGTTTCTCCGCCAGCGCGACGGGCCCGTCGAGGCTGAGGTCGGAGAGGAGCTTGCCTTGCATCGGCGCCAGAAGCGCGTCCAGCGCCGCCTCCAGGTCGCGGAAGTCCACCACCACATCCATGGCGTCGAGCCCGTTCCGCCCCGCCACCACTTCCACCAGATAGTCGTGGCCTTCCCAGGCGCCGTCAGGACGGCGGAACACCACCGACAAGGGCCGCTCCACAGCGGCTTCGAAGAAGAAGGAATTGGAGGGAGAGGTCATGGGGCGAAGTCCTTGATGACGGATGGCCTCGCCCCTTTCATCCAGAGGTGCCAGGAAGCTTTTTCTGCGGCGAAGGGCTTGCCCGCGACTTCAAACCATATGAACCGCTTGGATTCACCCTGTTTGATGGCGTTCTGGAACTCGCTGCGCTTGAGTGTCTGCGCGAACTCGGCCTCCCCAGGGTCGTGCTCACCTTCGAGGTTGCCCTGTCCATCCGTAAGCTCTTGCACCCAGGTTTGAAGCCGGGGCGTGGCGTTGGCCAAAAACAGAGTGGTGTCGTCGCTTTCCCGCGGACCGATAAGAAGACGGAAGGCCTCATCTGGATAGAGATGGGCTTCCGATTCGGAAGGGTATTGATCGCGAAAGATCGTTTCACTGCCGCGCCACTGGAGGCAATCCGCCGCGCCATAGCTCTCGGCGCTCCCTCTTTCCAGTTTGGGTGAACCGAATAGATCTCTGACCCAGACCAGCCAATAGTGGAGTTCGTCCGTAGATTTGCTCTCCGGCATCAAGACCAGGGCCGAATAGCGATCAGTGGTCTTGTCCACGAAGACAAGGGCACGGTCGTTGTGGAAGAACCTACGTTCAAGCGCCGGATCCGACTCATCGGATCCATCGGGCGCCACGACGCCTGGCCAGCCGAGGAGCCCGAGTGGACCAGCGGCCGTCCGAACCTTGGTGAAGGCATCTGCCAGACGAGGTCGAAGCGGAACCAACGGGTCGCCTTCGATGGCGGGCTGTGCGGCCTTGGGAGCGGGTAGCGGGGCGGCCTT
>DATJFC010000343.1:0-5981 GCA_035495995.1 Holophagaceae bacterium | reverse complement strand
CCGCGCTCTTCTGGCTCTTCTTGGACAAGGCCTGGATCGCGGCCCTTCTCGTCTGGTGGCTCACTCCGCTCCTCGGCCGCTTCGCGCTCCACGCCCTCGCGAAGGCCACCTTCGGCGAGCGCACGACGGTCCGGTCGGGCCTCACGGACCTGCGTGGCATCTTCCGCCGCGGCGCGGTGGCGGGCCTGCTCTGGCGGCGCCTCAGCCTCCAGCGCTCCTTCACGCTGCCGCTCTGGCAGTTGGAAGGGCAGGACGGCCCCGGTTTCCGCCGCCGCGCGCCGGTGCTGCTGCGGAGGGCCCAGGGCGCTTCGCACCTCTTCACCATCGTGAGCTTCCTGCTCATGCTCTGCTTCGCTCTCGCCATCGGCGCCATGCTGCTCTACCTCGTCCCGAAGGGCCTGATAGAGCACGCGGGAAGCAGGCTCTTCTCCGATGGCGACCGGCCGGGCCCGCTCGTCTACGCGCTGCCCGCGCTCGCCAGCGCGGTGCTGGAGCCCTTCTACATCGCGGGCGGTTTCGGGCTCTACCTGAACCGCCGCGTGCAGTTGGAGGCCTGGGACCTGGACCTCGCCTTCCGCCAGCTCGCGCAGCGCTTGCGCGCGGGACTGGGGCGCGCGGTCGCCACGCTCCTGATCGCCTCCGCGCTGCTCTGCGGCCCTCATCTGCGGGCCCAGGCCCCAGCGAAGAACCCGAAGGCCGAACTGAAGGAAGTGCTCAAGGCCCCCGAATTCCAGACCTGGTCCGAGCAACGCAGATGGCACTGGAAGGACACCGGCAAGCGGGGCGACACGCGGCGCCCCCCGGTCATCCCCGAAGGCTTCTTCAAGGCGGTCGGCCTCGTCCTGAAATGGTCCATCATCGTCGCGGCCGCCGGGGGCGTGCTCTGGTTCCTCTGGCGCTTCCTGCTCGTTCCGCGGAGTGGATGGAGCCGGGACGAGGACCGCCTGGCGCCGCCGGAGGACCTCTTCGGCCTCGACATCCGCCCCGGCTCGCTGCCGAAGGATGTGGCTGGCGCGGCATTGGCGCTATGGAAGGCCGGCGAGCGCCGCGCCAGCCTGAGCCTTCTCTACCGGGGCGCCCTCGCGCGGCTCGTCCACGAGCGGGGACTGGAGGTGTCCATGGGGGCCACCGAAGGCGATTGCCTCCGCGCGGCGGCGCCGGTCCTGGGCGAGGACGCGGGCGGCTATTTCCGCGCGCTGACTTCCGCCTGGCAGGCCCTGGCCTACGCGCACCAGGAGCCCGGCGACGGCGAAGGGCTCTGCGTGGAGTGGCGCCGCCACTTCGGAGGCGGCCGTGGCTAGGGCCGGGGCGCGTCCGGCGCGGCGCGGAGACCGCGCGATGATCGCGGCCCTCATCGCGCTGCTCGTCGCGATCCTCGGCCTCGCGGGCTGGTACGTCGCCCGCAACATCGAGGTGAGGAACGAGCGGGCCTGGGTGGGCTATCACGGCGAGGCCGAGACCGATGATTTCCTCGCGGCCGCGCGGCTCCTGGGCCGGATGGGGCGTGACACGCACCCCGTCGAGGGCCTGCCGCTCCCGAAGGCGCTGGGCGCCCGGGACGCGCTCATCCTGCCGACGCGCTCGCTGCGGCTGACGCCGGGCCAGGTGGCCGGGCTCAAAACCTGGGTGGCGGGCGGAGGCTTGCTGGTGGCCGAGGGCACTTTCGCTGAGGAGGCGGATTCGGATCGCGCGGACGACCCCCTCTTCGAGGCCTTCGGAGCCCGCGAGGTGAAGGAGAAGCTGGAGCCCCCCGTCCGCGAAGACGGAGAGGCCTTCCAGGAGTTCGAGGACCGGCGGAAGGCCTTCGAGCGCGAGCACGGCGTCTTCGAGCTCGAGATCAACGGCACGGATTTCAAGGCTGATCTCGGGCCCTACGAACGGATCGAGGACCGCGCCCCGGGCGGGGACCCCGCCGCGGTCCACCACCTCGTCTCGCGCCACGAGGGCGAGGGGACCGCGATCCTCTTCACCCACCTGTACGCGCTGGACAACGACCACATCCGCGAGGAGGACCACGCGGACTTCCTCGCGGCTCTCGTCAGCAAGCGCCCCGCGGGCGCCAAGGTGTGGATCGTCTACCGCGAGGAGCCGCCCTCGCTGATGGCCTGGCTGCGCGCCAACGCGTGGATGGTGATGACCGCACTCGGCGTCCTCGTCCTGCTCGGCCTGTGGCGCGGCCTCCGCCGCCTGGGTCCAACCCTTCCGGATCCTCCATTGGACCGCCGGAGCCTGCTGGAGCACCTCGCCGCCGCGGGCCGCTTCCAATGGTCCGTGCGGGAAGGAGAGGCCCTTCTCGCCTCGGCCCAGGCGGCTTTGAAGGACCGGCTCCGGATGGCGCATCCCGCCCTTTCGGTACTGCCTCCGGACGCTCTGGTGGCGGCTCTCGCGGAGCGCTCAGGCCTGCCCGAAGCCAGGGTCTTCAAGGCCCTGCGCTACGGCCGCCACGCGGACGCCCGCGATTTCACCGAAGCGATCCAGACGCTCGAACTCCTGAGGAACCTGCCATGACGACTCCCTTCGCGAACCCCGAACAGCTGGCCAAGGCCGGCGCCCTCGCCCAGGCCATGCGGCGGGAAGTCCGCAAGGCCGTCGTGGGCCAGGAGGCGGTCATCGACCAGGTGCTGGCCTCGCTCTTCGCCGGCGGCCACGTGCTCGTGGAAGGCGTGCCGGGCCTCGGCAAGACGCTGCTCGTGCGCGCGCTCGCGCGGACCTTCCGCGGCGAGCACCGCCGCATCCAGTTCACGCCGGACCTCATGCCCTCCGATGTCGCGGGCCACGCGATGTTCGAATTGCAGAACGCCGACTTCCGCATCCGCAAGGGCCCCATCTTCGGCCACCTCATCCTCGCGGACGAGATCAACCGCGCTCCCGCCAAGACGCAGGCCGCGCTCCTGGAAGCCATGCAGGAGCGCCAGGTGACCATCGAAGGCCAGGGCCTGCCGCTGCCCCATCCCTTCATGGTGATGGCCACGCAGAATCCGGTGGAGCAGGAGGGCACCTATCCGCTGCCCGAGGCGCAGCTGGACCGCTTCCTTCTCAAGATCGCCATCGGCTATCCGGGTGAGACGGAAGAACAGGCCCTCGTGCGGCAGGTGACCGAAGGCCAGGTGGCGGATGACCTCCAAGTGGAGGCCGTTCAATCCGTCGCCACGCCTGAGGAAGTGCTCGAAGCCCAGCAGGCCGCGAGCAGCGTCCGCGTGGACGAGGCGGTGGTCGCCTACGCCGTCCGCATCGCTCGCGCCACGCGGGACTGGCCCGGCCTCGCTCTGGGCGCCGGTCCCCGCGGCGGCATCGCCCTCATCCGCGCCGCGCGGGCGATGTCGATGATGGAGGGCCGCGACTTCGTCACGCCGGACGATGTGAAGCGGATGGCCCTTCCGGCCCTGCGCCACCGCGTGACGCCCTCGCCTGAAAGCGAGATCGAGGGGCACGGTCCCGACGCGCTCCTCGGCGCGCTGCTGGAACGCGTGGAGGCGCCGCGCGCATGACGCCTTCCAAGGAGCGACAGGGCCGGGTCCTGCCGGGCCGGCCGCTGATCCTGGCCGCCGCCGGGTGGGCGCTCTTCGCCGTGGCGGCGGCCTTCGCTCCGCCGCTGCTGCCCGCGTGGAGGGCCGCGGGCTGGGGCCTCGCCGCCTTCGCCGCGCTGGATCTCGGCGCGCTGCTGCTGGTGCGGAATCTCTCCGTCGAGCGCCGCGCGCCGTTCATCCTGCCCAACGGCGCGCCCACGCCCGTGCGGCTCAAGATCCACAACGCGCACCGCATCCCCGTCCGCCTCACGGTCCACGATGGCCATCCCGGCGGCATGGAAGCCGTGGGCCTGCCCCACGCGCTGCGGCTGCCCGCCCGGGGTTGGGCCGAGCACACCTACCGCCTGCGCCCCGCGGGCCGCGGCGCCTTCGCCTTCATGCCTGCGGACCTGATGGTGAAGTCGCCGCTGGGCCTCTTCGAGCGCGCGCTGAAGCGCGGTCCCGAACAGCCGTTCCGCGTCTACCCCGACTTTGCCGCCGTGCGGAAATTCGCGCTCATGGCCACGCGCGGGCGCCTCGCCCAGCTGGGCGTGCACCGGAAGCGCCGCCGCGGCGAGGGCATGGAGTTCCACCAGCTCCGCGAGTACCGCGTGGGCGACGCGCTGCGCCAGATCGACTGGATGGCGTCCGCCCGCGTCCATAAGCTCATCAGCCGCGATTACCAGGACGAGCGCGACCAGCGCGTCCTCTTCCTGCTCGATTGCGGGCGCCGCATGCGGGCCCTGGAGGCGGGCCTTTCCCACTTCGACCACACGCTCAACGCGATGCTGCTCCTGTCCTACGTGGCGCTGCGGGAGGGCGACGGCGTGGGCCTCATGAGCTTCTCCGGCCCCGAGCGCTGGCTGCCGCCCATGAAGGGGCCGGCCACCCTCGACCGCATCATGGACCTCGTCCACGATCTGGAGCCCGAGAACCGCGCCACGGACTATCTCGCCGCCGCGGAGGCCCTCGTCACCCGTTTCCGCAAGCGCGCCCTCGTCGTGCTCGTCACGAACCTGCGGGACGAGGACGACGACACGCTGCGCCCCGCCATGGCCCTCCTCCGCAAGCGCCACCGCGTCCTGCTGGCGAGCCTCCGCGAGCGGGCCCTGGACGAGGCGCTCGAAGCGCCCGTCACCGGCTTCGACAGCGCGCTGCTCCACGGCTCCGTCCACGCCTACCTCGCCGACCGCAAGAAGGCCCTGGACCGCCTCGCCGTCCTCGGCGCGCCCGCCCTGGACCTCCTGCCGGAGCAGCTGCCCCTGGCCCTCGTGAACCGCTACCTGGCCCTCAAGCGTGGCGGAGAACTGTAGGAACGAGGCCGGTCGCCCGCTAGAATTGAAGTTTTACGCGGGTTCCATGCAGATCCAGGATCTCATCCTCAAGCTCCAGCGTTTCTGGGCGGAACGCGGCTGCCTCATCGGCCAGCCCTACGACCTGGAGAAGGGCGCGGGCACCATGAACCCGCTGACCTTCTTCGGCGCCCTGGGGGCCAAGCCCTGGAATGTGGCCTATGTGGAGCCCTCGCGCCGCCCGGCGGACGGCCGCTACGGCGAGAACCCCTTCCGCGTCTACAAGCACCTCCAGTTCCAGGTGATCCTCAAGCCTTCGCCCGCCAAGGTGCAGGAGCTCTACATCGAGAGCCTGGAAGCGCTGGGCATCAACCTCGCCGACCATGACCTCCGCTTCGAGGAGGACAACTGGGAGAGCCCGACCCTGGGCGCCTGGGGCGTGGGCTGGCAGGTGGTGCTGGATGGCATGGAGATCAGCCAGTTCACCTACTTCCAGCAGGTGGGCGGCCTGGACTGCCGGCCCGTGAGCGCCGAGCTGACCTACGGCATCGAGCGCATCTGCATGTTCCTCGGCGGCCTCGACAACATCTTCGACCTGCCCTACGGCACCGTGCGCACGGACCTAGGCGAGAGCGTCGTCACCTACGGCCAGATGCGCCAGCGCGAGGAGTTCGAGCTATCCGCCTACAGCTTCGAGCACGCGGACCTGGACCTGCACCGCACACTCTTCGACGCCTACGAGAAGGAGGGCTGGCGTCTGCTGAAGGACCACGGCCACTTCCGCAGCGCCTACGAGCAGGCCCTCAAGATGAGCCACACCTTCAATGTGCTGGACGCGAGAGGCGCCGTGAGCACGACGGAGCGCCCCGGCATCATCAAGCGCGTGCGCGACCTCGCCTGCGGCTGTGCCAAGGCCTGCGTGGAGCGGGAGAATACCGCCGTGGATGGCCAGGCCCTGGCGGAGGTGGCGAAATGAGCGGGACCCGCACCTTCCTGCTGGAGCTGCATTGCGAAGAGATCCCGGCGCGGTTCCTGAGCGGGCTCCACTTTGCATTTATTGACGCCTTCTATCAGAAGTTGAGTGAAAGTTCCCTGACCCCTGATGGGGTCGCAATGCATCAGAGAGGGTTTACTGCAAAAGCCCTTCCTGATTTTTACTCACCGCGAAAACTCACATGGGCCG
>DATJFC010000342.1:0-5902 GCA_035495995.1 Holophagaceae bacterium | reverse complement strand
CGGCGGCACCCTCGGCGCCGTCACCCTGTTGCAGGCCTACGCCCAGCTGGCGGGCCTGGGGCCGGAGCAGTACACGGGCACGCTCCTCTCGGCCGTGATCCTCCGGGAGCTGGGCCCCGTGCTCGCCGCGGTGCTCGTCATCGGCCGCAGCGGCACGGCCATCGCGGCGGAGCTGGCCACCCTGCGCCTGGGCGAAGAAGTGGAGGCGCTGGAAGCCCACGGCGTGGACCCCGCCCAGTACCTCCTCGCGCCGCGCCTGCTGGGAGCCATCCTCTCCCTCTTCGCCCTGATGGTCTTCCTGGACGCCGCGGCCCTGCTCGCCGGCTACGCCGTCGCGGCCGCCAAGCTGGGCACGCCCTGGGGCGTGTTCTGGGCCCAGGTGAGCGGAGCCGTCGCGGTCCAGGACTTCGGATTCACGGCGATGAAGGCCGTGGTCTTCGGCGCCTTCATCGCGATCCAGTCCTGCTACTTCGGGCTCTCCGTGAAGGCCAGCCAGACCGAGGTGCCGCAGGTGGTCACCAAGGCCGTCGTGGCTTCGCTCGTGAGCGTCTTCATCGCGGACGGCCTTTTCGTGGCGCTGATCTATGGCTGAGGCGGCCACGCTCTCCGCCTCGGGCCTCGCGCTGCGCGCGATGGACGGGCGGGTCATCCTCGAAGAGGCTTCGCTCGAGCTGGGCCCTGGACGCCGCGCCTGGATCGAGGGCCCTCCCGGTTCCGGCAAACGCGCGCTCCTCAAGGTGCTGGCGGGGCTCCTGAAGCCGGACCGGGGCGAAGTCCGTCTCGGGACCATCCGGCTCTGGCCTGGCGAGGGCGCCACGGAGCTGCGGAAGCGGCTGCGCATCGGCTTCGCCTTCGCCCAGGGCGGGCTGCTCTCCAACCAGACGCTGCGCGAGAACCTGGCGCTGCCCCTCTGTTTCGCCGGGCAGGGGGCGGAGGCTTACCGGATCGTGGACGAGGCGCTGGCGGGGGCCGGGCTGGGCCCTTTCTCCGCGCTGCGCCCCCACGCGCTCGGCGCCCGGGTCCGCAGGCTCGCCCAGCTCGTCCGCATCGACCTGCTGCGGCCCGATGCCATTTTCCTCTGCGAGCCGCTGGAGGATCTCGAAGGCCCGGACCTGCTCCTGGCCGCCGGGCTCATCGAGGGCTGGGCCGAAGATCCGGCGCGCCTCATCCTCGCCTCGGCGGAGCAGGGCGCTCCGGGGCTCCTCCCCGGCGCCGTGCGTCTGCGCCTGGAGGCTGGCAGAATCCACTCGGACGAGGGCCCACCATGATCGTCAACCGGCAGGACGCGCGCTTGGGCCTCTTCGTGATCGCGGCCTTGGCCCTCTTCATCGGATTCCTCGTCTACAAGAGCGCGCCGAAGGTGGCGCAGGGCGCGCATCCGCTCGCGGTGCGCCTGGACCAGCTCCAGGGCGTGGACGCGGGCGCGCCCGTGCTGCTCCAGGGCTATCCGGTGGGCCGCGTGGACAAGATCCAGCTGAGGCGCGAGGGCACCGCCTACTACTTCATCGCGACCCTCTCCATCCGCGACACCATCGTCCTGTGGGAGGGCACCAAGGCCGTCGTCACCAGCCAGGGCCTCGGCGGCGCCGCGCTGGCGCTGGTGCTCCCGCCCGCGGATGAGCGGACGGCGGAACTGCGCGCCGGCGCGACGATCCCGGGCGAGGCCGGGAGCAGCCTCGACACGGTCATCGCCAAGGCGGACAAGCTCATCGGCGATCTCGACGGATCGGTGAACGATCTGCGCCTCCAGTTCCAGAAGCGCGGCGCGGGCGTCCTCCTCGACCACCCGGCGGTGGCGAAGGCGCTGAAGGATCTCGACGCGGCGCTGCGCGCCTACCAGGGCCTGGCCGAGCAGGGCCAGCACGCCGTGGCGGGCCTCGATCCCGCGCTGGCGGACCTGCAGGCCAGCCTCAAGCAGGTGCGGACGCTGCTGGACTCGCGCAGCGGCGACCTGGATGCGACCTTGAAGAACCTCGCCTCCCTCACCCAGCGCCTCGACGCCCTCAGCGCCGCCATGGACGACGCCGTGCGCACGGACCAGCCCCAGGCCGCCGAGACGCTGAAGGGCGTCCAGGCCCTCACGAAGAGCATGCAGGAGCTCGTGGAGCTGCTGAAGCAGAAGCCCCACTGGGTCGTGTGGGGCACCCCCAGCGACGCCGCCAAGCAGAAGGCGAAGGACGCGGCGGCGGCTCCGGCGAAGTGAGGAACCGCAAAGGCGCCAAGAACGCGAAGAGAAACCAGGCCTTGCGGTAACGACTCTCCGTCCTTCTTTGCGTGCTTGGCAGCTTCGCGGTTCGCGTTACAGCTTGTCCAGCCCGTCCACGCCGATGGTCGGCGCCCAGGGCAGCAACTCGTATTGGGCGCAGCCCTGCTGGATGAAGGGATCGCCGTCGCGGATGGCGTCGAGCGTCGCGGCCACGGCGTCGTCGGGCACGCGCAGCAGCAGCGCGCCGCCGTTGCGCGGGTCCAGCGGCCCGGAGGCCAGCAGCAGGCCCTGCTTCTTCAACTCGCCGAGATAGGCGCGGTGCGGCTCGATGACCTTGAGCACTTCCTCGAGCGGTTTGCGGTAGCGGACGATGGCGATGGCGTACATGTCAATCCTTCACGATCCGCGTGCCCACGGCGTCGAAGCTCTGCCCCTTCAGCGCGTCGGGCGAGGTGATGAGGACCTCCTTGCCGCCGCCTTCCAGGAAGGAGAGGGCGCTTTCGATCTTGGGGCCCATGCTGCCGGGCGGGAACTGGCCTTCGGCAAGGTGCTGGCGGGCTTCTGCCGCGGTCATGCGGTCCACCCAGCGTTGCGTCGGCTTGCCGAAGTCCAGCGCGACCTTGGGCACGCCGGTGAGCACGACATAGAGGTGCGCGCCGAGCTGGGCCGCCAGTAGCGCGCTCAGGCGGTCTTTGTCGATGACGGCCTCGACGCCCACGAGGAAGCCGGACGCGTCCTTGATGACCGGGATGCCGCCGCCGCCGCCCGCGATGACCGCGTGGCCCGCCTCCAGCAGCATGCGGATGGCTTCCAGCTGCACGATCTCCTGCGGCTTGGGGCTGGGCACGACCTTGCGCCAGCCGCGGCCCGAATCCTCGCGCACCTTCCACTTCTTCGTCCGCGCCAGTTCCAGCGCGCGGAACTCGGGATAGAAGGGGCCGATGAACTTGGTGGGATTGCCGAAGCCGGGATCGTGCTTGTCCACGACCACTTCGGTCAGCACCGTCGTCACGGGCGTGTCCAGCTTCTCGAAGCGGAGCCGGTTCGTGAGCATGCGCTCGATCATGTAGCCCATGGAGCCCTGGGTCATGCCCACGGCGATGTCGAGGCTGTAGGGCGGGATCTGCGTGGCGGCGGCCTCCTGCTGGATCAGCAGGTTGCCCACCTGGGGACCATTGCCGTGGACGACGCAGAGCGAATAGCCCGCGGCCACGACGCGCGCCAGCGTCTCCGCGGTCTCGCGCGCGTTCTCCAGCTGCTCCTCCTGCAAGCCGCTCTCCTTCTCTTTGAGAAGGGCGTTGCCGCCGATGGCGAGGAGGGCGATGGGACGGGGCATGGGTCCGGGTCCGGGAAAAGAGACGAGTGTAGCGCCGCGCGGCCCGAAGCCGAGGCCGGAAAAGCCCGGATGCGGATAGAATCGAGGCATCTCGGGATGGCTCCATGAACGGCTATGAAGCATTCCAGGCGCCCGGGGCGCGCCTGGAGGACGATGAAGCGGCCGTTCAGCTGAACCTCGCATCGCGCGGCGCCAGGCTGGGCGCGAGCCTGCTGGACGGCGTCATCGCGGGAGGAACCATTGGGGTCGTGGCGGCGATCAGCATCCCGCTCGGGAACCGGTCGGTGGCCTTCATCTCGATGGGGCTGGCGATCCTGGGGCTGGTCGCCTTGAACCTCTTCTTGCTGCACAAGCACGGCCAGAGCCTCGGCAAGCGCATCGTGGGGATTCGCATCGTGAGGAACGACGGCCGCCGCGCGAGCCTGGGACGCATCGTGGGCTTGCGCATTCTGCCGGTCGCGGCGCTGCGGTTCATCCCGCTCATCGGCCCCTTCACGGCCCTGCTCGATGTCCTCTTCATCTTCCGCGATTCCCGCAAGTGCTTGCACGACGACTTGGCCGGTACGCTCGTCGTGGACGCTTGAAGCCGGCGATGATCGACACCGTCCGCACCGTCGAGACGCCGGAGGGCATCGCGCTGGAACTGAGGCCCGCGGGCCCAATCCCCCGCGCCATGGCCTGGGCGCTGGACATGGGCATCCGCGCGGGGCTCTACACCGCGACCGCCATCGGCTGCGCGTTCCTGGGGAAGGCGGGCGGGGGGCTCTTCCTCATCGTCCTGTTCCTGGGCGAGTGGTTCTACCCGGTGCTCTTCGAGGTGCTGTGGGAGGGGCGCTCGCCTGGCAAACGCGCGCTGGGACTCCAGGTGCTGATGGAAGACGGCCGCCCCGAGGGCTGGGGGCCGGCCCTGCTGCGCAGCCTGCTCATGTTCGTGGACTTCCTGCCCGGCTTCTACGGCGCGGGCCTGGTGGCCATGCTCGCGGGGCGCGAAGGCCGCCGCATCGGCGATCTCGCGGCCGGCACGCTGGTCGTCCACGCGCTGCCTCCGCCCGCGCCCGCGCGACTCCCGGCCTCCGCGCGCCCCACGCTGCCGCCGGTTCCGCTCTCCCTGGATGAGCAGCGGTCCATCGCCGCCTTCGCCGAGCGCGCGCCCACGCTGACCCCCGAGCGCGCCGAGGAGCTGGCGGGCATCCTCGCGCCGCTCACGGGCGCGACGGGCGCCGAAGGTGTCCTGCGGCTGCAGGGCATGGCCGCGGCGATCCGGGGAGAGCGCCCGTGAAGCAGCAGGCCTTCGAGGCGCTCCACCAGCCCGAATGGGCCGCCTTCGAGACGCTCCTGCGGCGCCTGGAGGCGAAGGAGGGTGAGGCGCCTTCGGAGCTGAAAGATTTGCCCGCCCGCTACCGCGCGCTCTGCCACCACCTCGCCCTCGCGCGGGAGCGTGGGTACGGCGCGGGCCTGGTGGACCGCCTCAACCGCCTCGCGTTGCAGGGCCACCAGTGCCTCTATGGCGTGCGCAGGGGTTCCCTCGCGGGGCTGCTCGGCTTCTTCGCCGCCTTCCCCCGCCTCGCGCGCAAGCGCTGGCGCGCGATGGCCCTCGCGGCCCTCTGCTTCTACGGGCCGGCCGTCGCCCTCACCTTCGGCGCGAAGGCCAATCCGGAAGTGGCCTATCTCGTCGAAGACCCTGTCTCGCTGGCCAACATGGAATCCATGTACCAGTCGGACAAGGAGAAGTTCGGCCGCGCCGGCGAGTCCGACACCGATGTGCGCATGTTCGGCTTCTACATCTGGAACAACATCCGCATCAACTTCCAGGTCTTCGCGTCGGGCCTGCTCGCGGGCCTGGGCTCCTTCTTCTTCCTCTTCTGGAACGGCGTCCACGGCGGCGCGGTGGCGGGCTACCTCACGCACCAGGGGCTGGGCCGCAACTTCTGGTCCTTCGTCGCGACGCATTCGGCGCTGGAGCTGACCTCGCTCGTCATCGCGGGCGGCGCGGGCCTGCTGCTGGGCCGCGCCATCGTCTTCCCCGGCCGCCGCGGCCGCAAGCAGGCCCTCGTGCTCGCGGCAAGAGAGGGACTCGTCCTCGTCATGGGGTCGGCCTTGATGGATGTGGGCGCGGCGGGTTTCGAGGCCTTCTGGTCCTCCAGCGCGCTCGTTCCCGTGGCCGTGAAGTTCTCCGCCGCGGGCGCGCTGTGGACGGCCGTGCTCGCCTACTTCCTCTTCGCCGGGCGGAGGAGGGGCGCCGATGCTTGACCGGCTCCAGATCCGCCTGCGCCTGCGCGGCGCCTGGGAGGCCGTGGACCTGGGCTACGCGCTGCTGCGGGCCCATGGCCGCGCGGTCTACGCGCTCTGGCTCGCGGCCT
>DATJFC010000341.1:0-2453 GCA_035495995.1 Holophagaceae bacterium | reverse complement strand
TCAAACCGTTCCGGCCCTGCGGGCCAGGTCTTTAGTTGAAAGAGGACCAGCGCCGTCAGCGCTGCGCCAGAAAGCCTCCAGCCCCCAGTCTCCCCCTTAGAATCCCCGCCGCTGCTGGCGCCGCTCGCGCAGCGCGTCCAGGATCTGGCGGTTGAGGTCGTCCACCATCAGGATGAGCCGCGCCTGCTGAGCGGGGGTGAGCCCGGCGCGGATGTCCTCCTCGAACCGGTGCCGCGCGTCCTCCTGCTGCTGCCGGAGCTCCATGAACTGGTCCAGCAGGGGCTTGATGACCGCGCCCTTGTGCTCCTCGCTGTCGGGGCCCATGAGGATGTCGTTGAAGCGCAGGCGCAGGGCGGCGATCTGCCGCTGCCGCGTGAAGTGCTCCTGGTCGAAGCGGGCCCAGCGCTGGGCGATGGTGTCCGCCTGGGCCTGCGTGATGCCGAGGCCTTCCTTCAGCCGCTGCGCGCGGAAGCGCAGGAGCGGGCGCGGGTCCGGCTGCGGGTCCTCGGGCTCCTGGGCCATGAGGGTCGGAAGCGCGAGGCGCGCCGCCGGAGCGCCGGGCGCCTGGGCCATCAAGCCCGCGAGCAGGAGGGACGAGATCACTTGCGGCCTCCGCGGGTCTTGGACGGGCTGGCATCCAGGGTGGAGACCAGTTCCTTCATCTCGGCGGGGTCGAGGCCGCCGATCTCGGCCGTGTCCTCGTCCCGGTCGTGGAAGGGCAGGGCGCGCTCCTGGCTCGCGAGATCCGCGGGGGCGGTCTGCTGGGCCATGGGCTGGAGCACGGGCGGAGCGGGCGTGGTGCGGCCCGCGAGGTAGCCGCCCACGCCCGCGGCCATGATGACCGCTGCGGCGGCGGCCCAGAGCCAGGCGGGCAGGCGGCGGGGGGCCTTGGCGGCGGGCAGCTTGCGCCCGATGCGGGCGGGCAGGGCCTCGAAGTAGCCGGCCGGGGCCAGCGGCAGCGGAGCGTCCTCCTGGGCCAGCAGCATCACCCGGGCTTCGGCGCAGGCCGCGCAGGCGCGCAGGTGGGCTTCGGCGGCCGCGCCCGGATCAAGCGGGTCGGCCTCCAGGGCGGCGAGAACGGCGGCGCAGGCTTCGGGGAGGGAGGTCATCTCTTCGTGCATCATGGCCGGCCTCCTTGGCGGGCCGCGCTGACATGGCGGGTGAGGTTCTGGATGGCGTGGAAGATGTGCGCCTTCACGCTGCCCACCGAGGTGCCCATCTCCTGGGCGATGCGCTCGTACTTCCAATCGTTCTGGAGCTTCAGCATGAGCGCCTCCTTCTGGCGCTTGGGCAGCTTGGGCATGGCCTCGCGGAGCAGGCGCCGGGCCTCCTCGTCCAGCAGCGCGTCCAGCTGGGTGCTGTCCACGCGCAGGGCCGGATGCTCCAGGCCTTCCTCGTTCTCGAGGGCCTCCTGGGGCTTGTGCATGCGCTCCCGGTAGTTGAGGGCCTGCCGCGTGGCGATGGTGATGATCCAAGTCCGGAAGGAGGATTCGAAACGGAAGCCCGGGAGGGCCCGGTAGACGCGCAGGAAGGTCTCTTGGACCACATCGTCCGCGTCGGCGTGGCTTTTCAGGATGGAGAAGGCCTTGCCGTAGACATCCCGGGAGAAACGCTCCACCAGGCTCGAGAAGGCCACCGTGTCGCCGCCCTGGGCGGCCGACACCCACGCCAGCACTTCGGGCGCGTGGTAGGGGCTGTCCTGGGCAGGGACCATCAGGGAATCGGTCACGAGGCTCGTCATGGGGCCGCCGGATTGGCTGGCGCAGGCCAGCATGGCACATCTATAGACCGCCACTGGGGGGCAGGGTTGAGCCCTTTTGGGCCTTCGGCCCTAGGCTTTGGGCTTTTGCTGGTGCCGCCCCATTCCAGGCCTGGGCGCAGAGATTTTAAAGGCCCAGCAAGAGCCCAGAGCCGAAAGCCCAAGTTGGCCGGGGCGGGATATTCGCGTTTGAATAGGGTTTCACCCGAGGCCTCCATGCGCGACCGCGTCATCCCCCTGCTGGACCCTGACCAGATCCAGGCCAAGGTCCGGGAGCTGGGCGCCCGCATCGCCCAGGACTACGCCGGCAAGGACCTGGTCCTCGTGGGCCTCCTGAACGGGGTCTTCCCCTTCTTCGCGGACCTGGCCCGGGCCATCCCCATGGAAGTGGACATCACCTTCATGCAGGTGAGCAGCTACGGCGGCACGGAAAGCACGGGCGAAGTGCTCATCAAGAAGGATGTGGACCGCCCCCTCCAGGGCCGCCACGTGCTCATCCTCGAGGACATCGTGGACACGGGCCTGACGCTCACCAAGGTCCGCAACCTCCTGCTCGACCGGGAGCCGGCCTCCTTGAAGATCTGCTCCCTGCTGGACAAGCCCTCCCGCCGCATCGCCCAGGTTCCCGTGGATTACGTGGGCTTCAGCATCAAGGACCTCTTCGTGGTGGGCTACGGCCTCGACTTCGACGGCC
>DATJFC010000340.1:0-4666 GCA_035495995.1 Holophagaceae bacterium | reverse complement strand
GAAATCGGGCGTCGGGCTTCAGGCGCCCGAAGCCCGACGCCAACCCCAAAAGGAGACCCCATGTCCAACCTCGTGAAGCACCTCACCGATTCCGAATTCCAATCCGCCGTCGCCAGCGGCGCGACGCTCGTGGATTTCTGGGCGCCCTGGTGCGGCCCCTGCAAGGCCATCGGGCCCGTGCTCGACGAGCTCGCGAAGGAGTACGATGGCTCGCTCGCCATCGCCAAGGTGAATGTGGACGAGCAGCCGGCCACGGCCGAGGCCTTCGGCATCATGAGCATCCCCACCATGATCCTCTTCAAGGACGGCAAGCCCGCCGGCAAGCTCGTGGGCGCGCTGCCCAAGGCCCAGCTCAAGGCCTTCATCGAAACCCACGCGTAAAGGAGAAGCCATGATCCTCGTCACCGGACCCACCGGCAAAGTCGGCCAGGCGCTCATCGACGCGCTGAAGGCCAAGGGCGCGTCCTTCAAGGCCCTCGCCCGGTCGGACGCCTCGGCCAGAACGCTGGAAGCGAAGGGCGTCGCCGTCGTGCGCGGCGACTTGTCCGACCTCGGCCCCGCCCTCAAGGGCGTGGATACGCTCTTCCTGCTCTCCTCCTCGCCGGACCCTTATCCGCAGGAGGCTCCGGCCATCGCCGCCGCGAAAGCCGCGGGCGTGAAGCGCATCGTGAAGCTTTCGGCCCTTGGGGCCAGCGCGGACTCGGCCAACGGCTTCTTCCGGGGCCACGCGCGCGTCGAGCGGCTCATCGAGGAGAGCGGCCTCGAATGGACGAGCCTGCGGCCCAGCTTCTTCATGCAGAACTGGATCGTCTACAACGCGAACGCGGTGAAGGCGGGACAGCCCGTCTACGGGAACACCGGCGAAGGCCGCATGGGCATCATCGACACCCGCGACATCGCCGCCGTGGCCGCCGTGGCGCTCACGGAGGACGGCCACCAGGGGCGGGTCTACGAGCTGACGGGCCCCGAGCCGCTTTCCAACGCCGAGGCCGCGGCAAAGCTCTCCAAGGTGCTCGGCCGCGAGGTGGCCTTCGTGCCCGTGCCGGACCAGGGCGCCTACCAGGCCATGCTCGGCATGGGCATGCCCGCCGACTACGCGTGGTCCCTGACCACCCTCAACCAGGCCGTGCGGAAGGGCGCGGCCGATGTGGCGACCCAGACCGTCGAACTGGTGACGGGGAAGGCGCCGCGCACGCTGGATGCGTTCTTCCAGGAGCACGCGGACGCGTTCCGCGGCTGAATCCCGGGGCGGCGTTGCGCCGCCCCGCTTCTTTCCCCATGCTGGGCTCATGAACGACGCCACCGCTCCCCTCACCGCCATCGTCGGCATGGGCCCCGGCATGGGTATGGCCCTCGCGCGCCGTTTCGGCCGCGAAGGACATCGTCTCGGCCTCCTGGCCCGGCGCGCCGACGCGCTCAGCGGGCTCGTGGACCAGCTCAAGTCCGAAGGCTTCGACGCCCACGGCCACGCGGTGGACGCGGGCGACCCCGCCGCCTTGAAGAAGGCGCTGGGCGCGGCTTCGCCGGATGTCCTCATCTACAACGCGTCGATCTTCCGGGAGGCCACGCCGAGCCAGCTGGATCCGGAAGAACTCGTCACCGAATTCCGCGCCATGGCCGCGGGCTTCCTCGCCGCCATCCAGGCCGTGCTGCCTTCCATGAAGGCGAAGGGCAGGGGCACGATCCTCCTCACCGGCGGCGGCAGCGCGCTATCGCCCTTCGCCAGCGGGGCCTCGCTGTCCGTGGGCAAGGCCGCCCAGCGCAGCCTGCTGCTGAGCCTCGCGCAGGAGTTGGGCGGGACGGGCATCCACGCCGCCACCGTGACCATCTGCGGGATGATCCAGGAAGGCACCGCCTTCGACCCGCAGAAGCTGGCCGAGCAGTTCTGGCAGCTCCACGCCCAGCCCATGGGCGCCTTCGAGGTGGAGCGCATCATCAAGGGGTAGCGATGGCCCAGCGCGCCAAAGCTTACGCGGGACAGGCGGAAGGCTCCTTTTTCGTGGACCGCGCCTGCATCGACTGCGGCACCTGCTACCAGTTCGCGCCGGAGACCTTCGAGGACGCCGGTTCCCACAGCCGCGTCCGCGCGCAGCCGGGCGATGGCGAAGCGAAGCTGCGGGCCGCCATGGCCCTCGTCGCCTGTCCCGTGGCCGCCATCGGGACGGAGGAGAAGGCCCTCGTCGGGGCCGCGTCCCATGCCTTCCCGAGCCAGGTGGAGGACGAAGTCTCGTTCTGCGGATGGACTTCGGAAAAGAGCTTCGGCGCCTCCAGCTGGTTCATCGAAAGGGCCGCTGGCAACGTGCTCATGGACTCGCCGCGGTCCTCGCCCCAACTCATGAAACGGCTGGAGGAGAAGGGCGGCGTCTCGCTGCTGGTGCTCAGCCATCAGGACGATGTGGCGGACCACGCGGCCTACCATGAACGCTTCGGCTGCCCCCGCCTCATGCACGCGGGCGACGCCATGCGCGGCTGCGAGCGCGTCATCGAAGGCGAGGAGCCGGTCGCGCTATCGGATGACCTGCTGCTCATCCCCACGCCGGGCCACACGGCGGGCTCCATGTGCCTGCTCTACCGCGAGACCTTCCTCTTCACCGGCGACCACCTGTGGTGGAACCCCGGGAAGGGCCGCCTCTCCGCGTCCAAGGCCTACAACTGGTTCGACTGGGAGACTCAGCTCGCGAGCCTGGAGAAGCTGCTGGATTTCCGCTTCCGCTGGGTGCTGCCGGGCCATGGCCATGCGCACCGGGAAGCCACTCCTGACGCGATGCGGGACCAGCTGGCCCGGTCCATCGCCGGGTTGCGGGCTTTGTAGGGCACTTGAAGTAGGCTGGTGGCGTGAGTTCCGAGCCCATCTACGACGCCCCTTCGCCGATGCCCACGGCGGTCATCTCGGTGAACCGCCTGGAGGCCTTCAGTGACGGGGTCTTCGCCATCGCCATCACGCTGCTGGTGCTGGAGCTGAGGCCGCCCACGACCCTGCCGCTGGGCCCGCAGCTGCGCGCGATGGTCCCCCAGATCGGGGCTTACGCCGCCGCCTTCCTCGTCGTGGGCATGGCCTGGATCGGCCATCACGGGCTCTTCCACCTGCTGCGGCGCATGAACAAGACCCTCATCTGGCTCAACATGGGCCTGCTGCTCTGCATCTCCTTCGTGCCGTTCCCCACCATGGTGCTGGGCCTGGACCCGCTGGACCCGGTGGCGATCCGGCTCTTCGCGCTGACCATGATCCTCGCCGGCTGGTTCTACAACGCCATGTGGGCCTACGCCAGCCGCGGCCACCGGCTCATCAAGCAGGACCTCTCGCCGACGCTCATCCGGCTCACCTGGATCCGCAGCCTGGCCTTCCCGGCGGCCTACCTGCTGGCCTTCGCCGCGACCTTCTGGAGGCCGGCGCTGGGCCTCGTGATCCTCGCCCTGGTGCCCACCGGCTTCATGCTGCCGAGCCGCTTCGACGCCCGTGAATACAGGGCCCGGTCATGAGCCTCCTCGAATCCATCCCGTCCCCGATCCCGCGCCCGGTGATGAGCACGAACCGGCTGGAGGCCCTGTCGGACGGGGTCTTCGCCATCGTCATCACGCTGCTCGTGCTGGATCTGCGCGTGCCCCCGGGGCACGGGGACCTGGAGGCGCGGCTCCTCTCGATCTGGCCGCGGATCCTCGCCTATGTCTTCACCTTCGTCGTCGTGGGCATCTACTGGGCCGGCCACCACGCGCTCTTCTACATGGTGCAGCGCGTGGACAAGACGCTGCTCTGGCTCAACATCTTCCTGCTCATGGCGGTCTGCTTCATCCCGTTCCCGGCGGCGATCCTTGGCGCGCACCCGCTGGACTCCACGGCCATGCGCCTCTACGCGGGGAACCTCATCGCCGTTGGCCTGGCCTTCATCCTCTGCTGGGGCTACGCGTCCCGCTGCCACCGGCTCATTCCCGAGAACCTGGACAAGGGGCTCGTCCGGGTCGCCTGGGCCCGCACGCTGCTCGCGCCCACCGCCTATTCCACGGCCTTCTTCGCCAGTTACGCCCACCCCTACTACAGCGTGGGCGTGCTCTGCGCTGTGCCGGTGATCTACATCTGGCCCAGCCGTTTCGATCACCGGCATTTGCGCGTCTGATGCGACAATGGGGGCCCGGTTTGGAGCCCCCATGAGCACGGCCAGCGAAGCCCCCGTCATCACCGCGCCCCGCGGCACGCATCTGCACTGCAAGGGCTGGGTGCAGGAGGCGGCGCTGCGCATGCTGATGAACAACCTGGATCCCGAGGTCGCCGAGCGGCCCGAGGACCTCGTCGTCTACGGTGGGCTGGGCAAGGCCGCGCGCAACTGGGACTGCTTCCACGCCATCGTGAAGGAGCTCAAGGTCCTGGCCGATGACGAGACGCTGCTCGTGCAGAGCGGCAAGCCCGTGGGCGTCGTGAAGACCCACCCCGACGCGCCGCGCGTGCTCATCGCCAACTCAAACCTCGTACCGAAATGGGCGACCTGGGAGCACTTCCGCGAGCTGGATCAGAAGGGCCTCATGATGTACGGCCAGATGACGGCCGGCAGCTGGATCTACATCGGTTCCCAGGGCATCGTGCAGGGCACCTACGAGACCTTCGCCGAGGCGGCGCGCCAGAAATTCGGCGGCACCCTGCGCGGCACATGGACGCTCACGGCCGGCCTCGGCG
>DATJFC010000339.1:0-5015 GCA_035495995.1 Holophagaceae bacterium | reverse complement strand
GGGCTGAGGAAGCGGCCCCTAGGATGGAGGCATGATCTTCCCCCTCTCCCGCCGAGCCCGGATCCGCCTCTACCTGCTCGTGTGGATCGCCGCGGCCCTGCTCGGATGGAAGCTCGCGCTGCGTGTCGGGCCGGATCTCGCGTCCCGCAACTGGAAGCCGGGCGAGGCCTTCTTCGAGGCGCCGAACCCCGCGCCGGGCCTCTACCGCTTCCACGCTCGTCTCATCCTGGACGCGGAACTCGCCTTTCCGCGCCGCCTCGAGGGCTACCTGCCCGAACCGGGAACGGATCCGAGCCGCCGCCTCCAGCTGGAAGCCATGGGCTGGTGGAAGGGCGGCGGCTGGTCGCCCCTCGCGCTCCAGCACGGCCGCCCTGAAGGCCATGGCCTGAGGCTGCCCATGGGGCGGCTGATGCTCGACTCGGTGGATGGCGTCACTCCGGCGCGCGACTACAACGGGCCCGTGCTTTGCCAGGTCGATTACCGCGTGCGCTGGGAGCTGCCCGAGGACCTCAAGGCTCTGGCCCTCGTCCGCGCGAGGACGGGCCTGCGTTTCCCCGAACGGCTCGGCATCGACGCGCCGGGCGGCACCGAGGCCGTGCAATCCACCTTCCAGCGTGATGGCCTCGGGTGGAAACTCCAGAATCCCGATGAGGTCCGCCGCTTGCTTCCTGGCCAGCCTGGCGGCCGTCAACTGTCCTGGCTCCTGCCGCTGCTCTGAGGAGATTCCATGGCGCTCTCCTTTCCCTTCAACCGCGGCCAGCTGGTGGTCCTCGTGGCCGTGAACCCGCGTGAACGCGTATGGGGCCGTCTCGTGGGCCTGGAATCCGCGGGCGTGGCCATCCGCGGCATGGAACTGGGCTCCTGGGAGGAGACCTTGGGCCTCGTCCGGCAAGGGCAAGGGGAGCAAGTGAGCATCGGCACCCGGTTCGTGCCCATGCACCGGGTGGAGAGCCTGTATCTGGACGAGACGGTAGCGGGCGCGCCCAGCATGGCGGAACTGTTCCGCCGGAACACGGGCGTCGACCCCTTGGACTTCCTGGCGGATCCGGAGATCCCCAGGCGGGGCAAGCGGTGAACGCCAATCATGCCGCGTGGATGGACCGCCTGCGCGCCCGCGCGCGCGCAGCGGCGCGGCATCTGGTGCTGCCGGAAGGCTCCGACGACCGGACGCTGCACGCGGCCCACGCGCTGCTGAAAGACGGCGCTTGCCGCCTGACGGTCCTGGGCGAGGCGGACGCCATCCGCCGGCGCGCCCGCGAGCTGTCCCTGGACCTGGATGCGGCGGTCCTGCGCGACCCGCGCTCGGATGCGGACCGCTTCGAGCTGGCGGGCGCTTTCTACGAGCG
Source organism: Holophagaceae bacterium (assembly GCA_035495995.1). Classification (GTDB taxonomy): domain Bacteria; phylum Acidobacteriota; class Holophagae; order Holophagales; family Holophagaceae; genus JAFDVN01. Next base: position 3,669 of record DATJFC010000339.1, on the reverse strand, counting down.
TCGCAAGGCGAAGGGGCTCTCGGAAGAGGCGGCCGTCGAGGCCATGACGCACCCGCTCTGGTTCGCCGGGATGATGGTCGAGCAGGGAGAGGCGGACGGTTTCGTGGGCGGCGCGCTCAACACCACGGCCGACACGCTGAGGGCCTGCCTCCAGTGCCTCGGCACCGCGCCGGGCATCCGCACGGTCTCCAGCTTCTTCCTGATGATCCACCCAGACGCGGCCTTCGGGGAGCAGGGGGCCATGATCTTCTCCGATTGCGGCGTCGTGCCCGATCCCACTCCGGAGCAGCTGGCGGACATCGCCGCCGCCGCGGCCGGCAGCTGCCGCAGGCTGCTGGGCGCCGAGCCCCGCGTGGCGCTGCTGAGCTTCTCGACGAAGGGTTCGGCCGAGCATCCCCGCGTGGAAAAGGTGCGGGACGCCCTGCGCATCCTCCGCGGGCACGCGCCGGATCTGGAAGTGGACGGCGAGCTGCAGGCGGACGCGGCGCTGCTGCCGGCCGTGGGGGACCGCAAGGCGCCGGGTTCCAAGGTGGCGGGCCGCGCCAATGTCTTGATCTTTCCTGATCTCGACGCCGGCAACATCGCCTACAAGCTCACGGAGCGGCTCGGCGGCGCGGCGGCGCTGGGCCCGCTGCTGCAGGGCCTGGCCCGGCCCGCGAACGACTTGTCCCGCGGATGCAGCGCGCAGGACATCGCCGATGTGGCGGCCATCACGGCGGTGCAATGACGAAGCTCGCGCTCTTCATCTCCGGGACGGGGGGCAACGCGCTGAATCTCGCGCGCGCCTGCAGGGAAGGGCGCGTGCGCGCGGAGCCGGTGCTCGTGGTGGCGTCCACGCCGAAGGCGGGCGGCCTCGAGCGGCTGGAAGGGATCCCTTCGAAGGTGGTCGAGCGCAGGGCCTACGGGTCGGACGAGGCTTTCTCCGAGGCCTGCTATGAGGCCGCCGAACGCGCCGGCGCGACGGTCATCTGCCTCGCGGGGTGGCTGAAAAGGCTCTGGGTGCCGCCTCGCTGGGAGGGGCGCATCCTCAACATCCATCCAGGCCTGCTCCCGCGCTTCGGCGGCGCGGGCATGTACGGCATGCACGTGCACCACGCCGTCCTCGCCGCGGGCGAGCGGGAGAGCGGCTGCACCGTGCATCTCGTGGACAACGAATTCGACCACGGCCGGGCGCTGCTGGAGCGCCGCGTTCCTGTGCTGCCCGGCGACACGCCGGAGGCCTTGCAAGCGCGGGTCTACCAAGCGGAGATGGAAGCCTATCCGGAGGCGCTCGCGGCCTTCCTGGCCGCCATCTAACGCGCGGCCTTCGACGCCTCCAGCATCCGGAGGCCGCGCATCATCGATTCGATCGCCGCGTCCGGGCCCTTGCTGACGAACAGGTTGTCCTGGTTGAAGACATTGCCGCCGAGGATGGAGCAGATGGAGCGGATCGTGTCTTCCGGCTTCACCGGCGAGAAGAACAGCTTCGGCAGGTCCCCGCGGTACCAGGCCAGCACGAAGCCCTTGAAGACCGCCACGGCGTCCTGCATGGGCTTCTCGTAGTCCTGCTGCCAATCCACGGCCTCCCCCTTCATCTGGCGCGCGGCGAGACGAGCGGCCCGGGAGCCGCTCTCCAGCGCGAACATGACGCCGCTGCTGAAGACGGGGTCGAGGAAGTCGCCGGCGTTGCCGGCCACCGCCCAGCCCGGCCCGCATAGCCGGCTCGTCGCCGTGGTCCAGCCGCGCAGGCGCCGTGTGGGCTGGACCTGGACCGCGCCGCGGAGCCGCGCGGCCGTGTCTGCTTCGCTGCGCAGGGTCGCCCAGAGCTTCTCGGTGTCGTCGCCCGCATGGGTGTCGAAGAAGGCGTCCTCCGCCACGACGCCGACCGAGGTGCGGCCGTTGGAAAAGGGGATGATCCAGAACCAGGCGCCGCCCGGATGCACCACGATCCAGATGTCGCCCGCTTCCGCGCCTTCGGGCCGCAGGTCCCCCTCCACATGCGTGTAGACCGCCGACCGCGCGAGGATGTCCGCGGGCATGTCCAGGCCCAGGAGGCGCGGCAGCACACGGGCCGGACCGCTGCAATCCAGGACGAAGCGGGCCCGGAGCGAGCCTTCGCCGTCATCGCTCTTCCAGGCCGCGATGGCGGCGCCTTCCTCGAATGAGAGGCCTGTGATCCCGACGCCGTGGCGCAGGTCCACGCCCTTCGCGCGGGCGGCGCTGGCGAGGGTCTGGTCGAAGTCGTCCCGCGGCACCTGGAAACTGGAGGCCCAGTCCCCCGACAGGCTGTTGGCGAAGGGGAAGCGCTCCCGCCGGCCCTCCATGACGAACAGCGCGGCGTGCTTGGGCATGTAGCCCCGGCGCTCCACGGCTTCCAGCAGCCCGGCCTCGTGCAGGAGCTGGTTGCAACGGGGCAGGAGGCTTTCGCCGATGACGTGGCGCGGGAACCACTGCTTCTCGACGGCCGTGACGCGGAAGCCCTCCTCAGCCAGGATCGAGGCCGCGATGCTTCCTGCCGGGCCCGCGCCGATGATGAGGACATCCGTCTCGGCGGGCAGCTCGCGCATGAGTCTCCTGGGGTGCTCCAGCTTACTCAGTCGCCATCGAACCAGCGCAGGCCGGATTCCGTGAGCACGCCCTGGACGGGGAGGTCGCGGGGCTCGCGGGGGAGGTCCGCCACTTCCTGGCAGCCGAAGGCCACGGCGAGGGTGAGGACTTCTTCCGGCAGCCGTTCCAGCAGCGCGTCGTAGAACCCGCCACCGTAGCCGAGCCGGTAGCCGTCGCGGTCGAAGGCCAGGCAGGGCACCAGGAGCAGTTGCACCGGCGGCAGGAGGGCTTGAGCGAAGGCCGGCTCGAGGATGCCGAACCGGCCCGGCTCCAGCGGCTCGGCCCCCCAGGCCAGCCGGGGCGGCTGGTCCGTGATGACGCGGGGGAAGAACCAGAGCCAGTCCTTGCGCGCCTCCAGAGCGGGCATGAGATCCACCTCGCCGCGGAAGGGCGCGAAGAGGCCGATGCGCGTGAGGCGCCGGTCGAGGCAGAGCTTCAACAGCCGCGCGCGGATGGCCGCCGACTTCATCAGGAACTCAGGCGCGGGAATGCCGTCGCGGAGCGCGCGCATCTCCTTCCGCAGCGCGGCCTTTGTCTCCATCAGGCAGGCGCGGCGGCCTCGACCTCGTACTCGCGGTAGAGGTTGTCGCGCTCCATGGGCTCGAAGCCCGCGTCGCGGATGAGCCGCGCCAGCTCCGATTTGGCGAGGCCCTGCGGGCTCTTGGCGCCGGCGCGGTGGGCGATCTCCTCCTCGATGATGGTGCCGTCGAGATCGTTGGCGCCGTAGCTCAGCGCCACCTGCGCGAGGCCCGGCGAGATCATCACCCAATACGCCTTGATGTGGTCGATGTTGTCGAGGAGCAGCCGCGCCACCGCGATCTCGCGCAGGTCCATGGCGCCCGTCGTCTCGGGGATCGCGTAGGTGTTGCTGAGCTCGTTGTCCTCGTTCTGGTAGGCGAGGGGGATGTAGGCGAGGAAGCGCGCCTTGCCGCCCGCGATGGAGCGGTCATGGAGATCGCGCAGGCGCAGCAGGTGGTCCACGCGGTGACTGGGCTCCTCGATGTGGCCGTAGAGCATCGTGCAGTTGGTGGGGATGCCGCGGGCGTGGCAGATCTCCGCGTTCTGGATCCAGATGTCCGCGTC
>DATJFC010000338.1:0-3031 GCA_035495995.1 Holophagaceae bacterium | reverse complement strand
TTTGATGGAGACGAGGTAGTCGCGGCAGGCGTCCACCGTCTCGTCGGGCAGCCAGGAGTTGAACTTGTCGAAGCTCTTCTGGCCGGCGTAGACCTCCATCCACTGGATCTGGCGCTTGCCGGCGTAGGCCTTCTCCACCGCCGCGTCGAGGACGCGGACGGAGGCGCGCCAGATGTCGGCGCCGGTGCCATCGCCTTCGATGAAGGGCACGACCGGGAAATCCGGAACGGTCAGCTTGCCGTTCGCGATGCTGATCTTCTGGCCCTTGGCGGGCACGGCGGGCTTGGCGGATTCGGCCATGGCGAGGCTCCTGGAAGCAAACAGTTCAGGTTCCCACGGCAGGGCAGAGCCTTCAAGGGCAGGTCACGCGCCCGTCCGGTCCGCCACCTCGGGCCTCAAGGCCGTGCAGCCTTTCAAGGCCTTCGGTTCGAAGGGGCAATGGCGGCACCGGTTGCCGCAGCAGGAGCCGCGCCGCAGGTGATGCGCCTCCGTGAAGACCCAGTAGGGTCCGTCCCAATAGCCGAGCACCTCTGCGCCTTCAGGCATCCTGCACTCCCGACCGGCTCCAGGCCGCGAGCCTGCCGTTCCTGAAACTGAAGTCGAGGCGGCCGAGCTCCGTGCCGCCGTAGCCGACTTCGAACACCACGGTCTCGCCGAGGGCGTTTTTCACGACCGTTGGCTCGTCCATGAACTGGTGGGTGTGGCCGCTGATGATCGCGTCGATGCCGGGCACCGCGGCGGCGAGCTCGAGGTTGCCCACGCGGCCGCCTTCCCCCCTCATGCCGAGGTGCGAGCTGAGGACGATGAGGTCGCAGCGCTCCTGCTTCCGGAGCCGTTTCACGGCTGGCGCGAGGGCCTCCACCGGATCGAGCCAGCCCACGCCCTTGTGGTTCTCCGGAAGCACCATGCCGTCGAACCTGTAGGTGGCGCCGAGGATGCCGACCCGGATGCCGCCGACCTCCCGCACGAGGCTGGGCGCCACGCGCTTGGCCAGCCCAGGCGCGCCGGGGAAGGTCAGGTTCGTGCAGACGAAGGGGAAGGTGGCCTCCTTCATCGCCTCCAAAAGCCCGTCCACGCCCGCGTCGAAGTCGTGGTTGCCGAGCGTGACCGCGTCGTAGCCCACCATGCTCATGAGCTTGAAGTCCAGCCCGCCTTTCCATTCGTTGAAGTAGGGCGTGCCTTGGAAGGCGTCCCCGGCATCCAGCAAGAGGACATTGCCCAGCTCCTTCCGCAGGCGCTTCACGAGCGTCGCGCGGCGCGCGATGCCGCCGAGGCCGCTCTGGCGCCCGGATCCAGCGGGGAATGGGTCCAGGTGGTCGTGCGTATCGTTCGTGTGGAGCAGCGTGATCCGCGCGGTGCCGTCCGCGGAAGGCGTCCCGCCCCGCAAGGGCCCGCCGAGCGACGCGGCTCCCGTGAGGGCCCCGAGGGTGCCGAGGAAGGCGCGGCGTTTCATGGGAGCTTCACCTTCTGCTGATCCAGCGGGTCGAGGAACGCCTCGGGGATCGCGTAACGCCCCCCGTCCGGTGGCAGGAGCGGCTTGCCGGCTTTGCCAAGCGCTTCGCAGGCTTGGAGCACGGTGTCCCGGAGCTTGAGGCCCGTATCCTCGATCTTGCGCCCGCGCAGGGCGCCCATGGTGTCGCCGCTCTTGGCGAGGTAGTCGGAGGTGGCGACCCGGTAGGTGGCGGCGGGATCGATGGCGCTGCCGTCCGCGAAGGTGACTTTGCAAACCGGCTGCTCCGGCGTGCCGGAGAGGACCGCGCGCAGGTTGGAGACGGGCTCGCCGGCGCGGCGCTCCAATCCTTGTTTCACGGCGCGGACGATCTCCGCGCCGCTCATCTCGACGACGACGAGCCCGTTCTCGAAGGGCATGACTTCGTAGACATCGCTCACCTTGACGGCGCCCGGCCGCAGGTTGGCCCGCAACCCGCCGCTGTTGGTGATCGCCGCGTCGATCTTCCCGCCCGTGGCTTTCTCCGCGGCCTCGCGCATCAGGTCCGCCATCCAGAAGCCCAGCAGATTGGGCTCGCCCTTCCGCCCGCGGAAGAGGCCTTGGGGCGCCTGGCAGAGCACCCGGCCGAACTTGGCCTCCAGCTCCGCGCGGTAGGGCGCGAGCGCCTTTTCCACCTCGGGGTCGGCGGGGACGGAGGCATCCACGGGATAGATCTTGAAACCGTCGTAGTGAGCCTGGGAAGTCTGGGCGGCTGCGGGCAGCATGACGGCCGCCAGCAGCAGCGGCGCGAGCCTAGGCATCGAAGGATTCCCCGGCCGTGGCGGTCGCGGCGGCTTCCAGCTCCGCCACCGTGCGGCGGACGGCCTGGTCGTGGCGCCAGAACATCGCGGCAGCTCGGAGCATCCAGCCCAAGACCCAGGCGCCGATGAGGGCGGCCAGCGCCTCCAGCAGCACGAAGATCCATACGCGGCCGACCGTCGCGCCGCCCATGCGCCAGGCCAGGTCTATCACCGCGGCGTGCAGCGCCAGGCGGAAGAGGGCGCCGCCCAGGGCCAGGCCCGTCCATTGCACCGGATGCTGCCAGAGGCGCTGGAAGCCCAGCCAGAGGTGCTGGAACCAGTTCTGCCCCTTCCGCTCCAGGCGGTTCAGGCGCAGCAGCCACCATTGCGTCATCAGCGCGGCCAAGGTTGCGAGCGCCAGCAGGGGGCGGCCGTAGAAGGCGATCCACCCCAGCGGCGGGACGCCGCTGTCGCCGATGTAAGCGAGGAACACGTACACCACGAGGTAGAGCACCACCAGGGGGATTCCGGCGATCAACGCGTCCATGAGCCCGCCGATCCAGGCTCCGAGCCGGTGGCGCAGCCCTGCCGCTTCGGCCTGGTGCTTCCAGGAAGCCCACAGGATCAGGAAGAGGCCGGCGAAGAGCGCGGTGGACGCGGAGGTCCCCAGCAGGCCGTGGACCTCTCCCCGGTCGAAGAGCTCGAACATGTCCTTGGCGTTCAGCTGCTCGCCCCAATGCGCGGGCAGGGCGGACCAGCCGCCATCCACTCGGGCGTGGCCCATCAGGTAGGAGGCCCAGAG
>DATJFC010000337.1:0-5506 GCA_035495995.1 Holophagaceae bacterium | reverse complement strand
CGAAGAGGCAGGTGTGGAGGCGGCCCTCCGCGGAGAGCCGCGCGCGATCACAGCCCCGGCAGAAGGGCGCCGTCACGCTGTCGATGAAACCGACCTCCCCGGCGCCGTCCGCGTAGCGCCAGACGCGGGCGACGGCGTCCGCCTCCGGCGCCACGGCCACCAGCGGCCACCGGGCGCCGATGCGGGCGCGCAGCTCGTGGCCCGGAAGGACGGCATCCAGCTTCCACCCGTTCGTCGTGCCCACATCCATGAATTCGATGAAACGCAGGGCGTGGCCCTGCTCCCGGGCGAAGGCGGCCAGCGCCTCCGCCTCGCCGTCGTTCACGCCCCGCTGCATCACGCAATTCAGCTTGATGCGCGCGAACCCCGCCTCCCGCGCGGCCCTGAGGCCTTCCAGCACGCGGGCCAGCGGCACCTCCGTATCGCAGAGCGCGCGGAAGCGGTCCGGATCCAGGGTGTCGAGGCTGACGGTGAGGCGATGGAGCCCCGCCGCCCGCAGAGGCTCCGCGAGGTCCGCCAGCAGCGCCCCGTTCGTCGTGAGGGCCAGGTCCTCGATGCCCGGGATGGCCGCCAGCGCTTTCACGAGCTCCGGCAGGCCCTTCCGGAGCAGCGGCTCGCCCCCCGTGAGACGCAGCTTCGCCGCGCCCAGGCCCGCGAAAACGCGCGCCAACCGGACCAACTCCTCGAAACGGAGGACCTGATCCTTGGGCAGGAAGGGGTGGTCCGGACCGAACACCTCCCGCGGCATGCAGTAGCGGCATCGGAAGTTGCAGCGGTCCGTCACCGAGATCCGCAGCGCCCTCAAGGGGCGGCCCAAGGTGTCGCGCAACCCATCCATGGCACCCAGCATGCATCACTTGGCGCCCGCTTGCGTCACAATGGAGCCTTTGCCGGATGCTGCATGGGTTTTCTCGACAAGCTCCTCAAGCGCGGACCCGCGACGCCCCTCCCCAGCCTCGACGCGCTGATGGAGGGCAGGGCCCTGCCTTTCAGCGCCGAGGAGCTGGCGCCCCACCGCGAGGCCTACGCGCACCTGCACGAGGCCGCCGCCTGCGAAGCCTGGGCCGGGGCCCTGGATGCCCTCGCCGCCAAGAAGATGCCCCTGCCCCTCGTCTGGGACGAGGCCCAGGAAGTGATCCTGCCGGAGCTCGTGCCCGCCTGGGTGCCCGAGCGCGAGGGCGGCTTCAGCCGCCTCTGCATCGAGGGCCTGCGCCTGCGCCTGCGCCTGGGCGACCGTCCCGACGCCCGCGTCGTCCAGCCCGCGGACATCACCCTCTGGGACATCTCCGATGACACGGCCGTGGACCATGCTCTGGAGAACCTCAAGCGCCGCTCCGCGGACACGGCCTTCGAGCGCCAGCCCTCGGGCATCTACCGCGGTCCCTGGCGGGACGGCCTCGACGCCGCGCGGCTCCTCCTCCCCGATCTGTGGAAGGACCTGCTCAAGGACCAGCGGCCTTTCATGGCCGTGCCCCATCCGGGCTGCCTCCTCATCGCGCCGCAGGTCCTGCTCCCCAAACTCGTGGAGGCCGTCTCCCAGGAGTTGGGCAAGGGGCTGCTCATCCAGGCCGCGCTCTTCGAACGGGTGGGTGACCAGTGGCTCCCGGCGCGCATGCAGGAACCCCATCCCATCGCCTTCCCGCAAAAGGAGCTGAAGGCCATGGACCTCATCCAGGCCCTGCGCGTGCAGGCTGCCGACCTGGACCCCGCCCTCGGGACGCCCGCGCCCATGGGCAGCCTCCGCACCCAGGACGGAAGGCCCCTCACGGTCGCCACCTGGACCTCCGGTTCGCCCTGCCTCCTGGCGTCGGACTGCGACCTCATCGCCTTCATGACCGCGGACGGGGCCCCCATCGGCATCTACTGGCGCCAGAGCCTGCCGCGCCTGACTGAGCTCAAGGGCGAGCCAGTCGCCATCTGGGGGCCCCGCCGCGTGCGCTACGACCGCATGCCCACGGGCGAGGAGCGCGAGGACCTGGAGCGCTACGCCGACGCGCAGCAGATGCTCCAGATCCTGCGCAGCCAGGGGCAGAGCGGCCGCCCCGCGCCGAAACCCGCCCCGAATCCCAACGCGGCGCCCGCGCATCTGCAGGGCCAACTGGGCGTGCAGGACGGCGAGGCCTGAGGAGACTCAGTCCTCGTCCCCGCCCGCGGGCATGTCCGTTGGCTGCCGCTGCAGGCTGAGCTCCTCGCGGTGGGCTTCCCGCAACTGGCGGTTCAGGGCCGGGAGGGCGGAGGCCTTCACCTGCTCCCAGGTCCGCAACACGGCGTCCACGCCTTCGGCGGCATGGGCCGCGGCCTGCTGCTGGGCCGCGGTGGGCCGGGCATCGGCCTGGCCCACTTGGGTGTAGAGCGCGCTCGCGTCGCCAGCCAGGGCATCGAGGCCCGGACTCGCCGGGGTCCCGGCCACCAGGGCGGCCAGGGCGCCATCCAGGCCGGACAGCGCGGCGGCGAGCGCCGCGGGAGCGCCCTTGGACTGCGTTTCGATCTGTTCGCGCAGCGAATGGGCCTGAAGGGAGGCGTCGGAGCTGCGGGACAAGGACTCGGCAAGGCGGCTCTCCAGCGCGAAGAGCGCGGCGAGATCCTCGCGCGACGCGGGGACCCGCGGGTCCATCCGGACCGTGAGCGGCGCGGTTGAGGCATGGCCGTCCGCCGTGAGCCGCACCGTGTAGCGCCCCGGAAGCGCGAGCGGGCCCTGGGGCACGCGCGGCGTGTCATGGGGCACGGCCGAGATCGGGTAGTCGTAGCTGGTGGCGGAAGGCGGAGCGTAGCGCAGGTCCCACACCCACCGGTGCATGCCGGGGCCGGATGGAAGCGCGCGCGGCATGCGGAGCCAGTAGCCCGGGATGAGCTGCTGGGCCATGGCTTCCGGCGTGGGCTCCGGGACCTCGTCGCTGGCGTAGCGGCGCACGAGCCGGCCCGCTGCATCGAGGATCTCCAGCGTGACGGGGCCCGACACGGAACCGGGCAAGGCGTAGTCGATCACCGCGCCATCCGGCGGGTTCTGCCCGGCGGGTTCGTCGGCGGGAAGCGGCGTATCGGTGTTGGTGCTGCGGCGGATGCGCCAGGCCTCGCCGGGCTTGAACAGGATCGCGGCCGTGGAGACGCTGGCGGCATCCAGCTGCCGGAGCACGGAGATGCCATCCAGAATCCAGATGGACCGGCCGTGGGTGGCGAGGATCAGATCGTCGCCCTGGATGCAGAGGTCGCGCATGGAGGTATGGGGCAGGTTCAACTGGAGCGAGCGCCAGTGGTCCCCGTCATCCAGCGACATCCACACGGCCGTCTCGGTGCCGGCGAACAGGAGGCCCTTCCTCACGGGATCTTCGCGCACGGTGTTGACGGGCGCGCCATCCGGCAGCCCCGCGGAAATGGACTGCCAGGTCGCGCCGCCATCGTGGGTGCGGTACAGGTAGGGGTGGAGATCATCCACCCGGAAGCGGCTGACGGAGGCGTAGGCCGTGGCGTCATCGAAGTGGGAGGCGCTGATCTGCGTCACCTTGCTCCAGGGCGTGAGGCCGGGCGGGGTCACATCCTTCCAGGCCTTGCCCTGGTCCCGGGTGATCCAGATGAGGCCGTCGTCGGTCCCGGCCCAGATCGTGTCCGCGGTCTGGAAGGACGGCGCGACCGCGTAGATGGCGCCCCGGCGCTTGGCGGCCTCCGGGGCCGGGAGCGGCTGCAGCGACGCGGGCTGGCCCGCGTGCTCGCGGCTGAGGTCGGGGCTGAGGGCCTGCCAGGTGGCGCCGCCATCCATGGTCTTGAAGAGCACGTTGGCCGCGTAGAAGAGCAGGTGCGGGTCCACCGGCGAGAAGAGGATGGGTTCCGTGCGGTCCGCGCGATGCTGCCCGTCCTCCACCGGCAGCGGCGTCACGTTCTGGACCTGGCCCGTGCGCGTGTCGTACTTCGACACCTCCGTGCGGCCCGCGCCGTAGATGATCTCGGGATGCAGCGGGTCCGGCGCGAGGTAGCCGTATTCGATGGCCCCCGCGGGGTGCCAGTCGCGGAAGGTGATGGAGCCGTCGTTGCCGCGGCTGGAGATGTCCACGGAGCCGCTCTCCTGCTGGGCCGCGCAGATCCGGTAGGGGAAGGTGTTCGTCGTGGCCACATGGTAGAGCTGGGCCGTGGGCTGGTTGTACCAGGAGCTCCAGCTCCGCCCGCCATTCACCGTGACGACGGCGCCCTGGTCGCTGACCAGGAGGATGATGCGGGGGTCGCGGGGATTGATCCAGAGGTTCTGGTAGTCGTCGCCGCCCGGCGCGCCCCGCAGGCCCGCCCAGGTCCGGCCGCCATCCGTGGACTTCATGGCCACGATGCTGGCGCTGTAGAGGACATCCGGATTCTCCGGGTCCACCTTGGGGACGGGCAGGTCCCCGCCGCCGATCTTCATGGCAGGGCGCGGGTCGTCGGTGATCTTCCGCCAATGCTCGCCCGCGTCATCGGAACGGTAGACACCCAGGCCCTGGCCCGAGGCGTAGCCGCCCTCGCGCGGGGTGGAGACCGTCGCGTACAGACGGTTGGAATCGCTGGGGGCGAGGGCGATCTGGATCTGCACGAGATCGGCGGGCAGGCCCTGCGTCAGGGGGTGCCAGGTGTCGCCGCCATCCGTGGACTTGAAGAGCCCTCCGTGGGTGCCGCCGTACTGGTTGCCGTCTTCCCAGGGCCCAAGGCGGGATTCCCACATCGCCGCGTAGACCACATTGGGATGCGCAGGGTCCAGCTCGACATCCGAGGCGCCTGTGTTCTCATCCTTGTAGAGGACCTGCTTCCAGCTTTCGCCGCCATCCGTGGACCGGTAGATGCCGCGTTCGGCGTTGGGCCCGTAGGGGTGGCCCAGCACGGCGGCGAAGAGGCGGTTGGGATCGTGAGGGTCCACCGCCAGCGCGGGGATCTGCTGGCCGTCCCTCAGGCCGAGATGGCGCCAGGTCTTGCCGGCATCGGAGGACTTGTAGATGCCATCGCCGATGGAGAGGTCGGGGCGGTGGAGCCCCTCGCCGCTTCCGACATAAAGGATGCGGGGATCCGAGGGCGCCACGGCGATGGCGCCGACGGATTGGGAGGGCTGGCCATCGAAGATGGGCGTCCAGCTGCGCCCGTAGTCATCGCTCCGCCACACGCCGCCATCCACCTGGCCGATGTAGAACAGGTTCGGCTCGCTGGCCACGCCGCAGGCCGCGCGGGTGCGCCCGCCGCGGAAGGGGCCGATCATCCGCCACTGCATATCCGGCACTTGAGGGGGCGCCGCGAGAAGCGGAGCCCCCAGGAGCAGGCCGAGGAGGAGGCGTCGGAACGGTGGCATGGGGACCCCCTATTTGATCAAGCCGATCTCGCGCAGGCGCTGCATCAGGAAATCGTGGGCCGTGATGGGCTCGAAGCGCTTCCGCTCGCCGGGCTCGAGGATCGCCGCCGGGCAGTCCAGGAGGACTTCGGGCCGGGGATGACAGAAGAAGGGCATCGAGTAGCGCACGGTGTCCGGACTCTTCGGATTCACGACGCGATGGGTGGTGCT
>DATJFC010000336.1:0-5788 GCA_035495995.1 Holophagaceae bacterium | reverse complement strand
TCGATCCGGACACGCCCTTGGACGAGACCGTCTTCGAGCCCGTGCAGGCCGCGATCCGGAAGGTGAAGGCCCAGCTGCCGCCGCATGTGGCCATGCTCGGCTTCGCGGGCGCGCCCTGGACGCTGCTGGCCTACGGCCTGGAAGGGAAGGGCTCCAAGACCTGGGGCCGCGCCAAGGCCTTCCTCCACCAGGAGCCCGTCAAAGCCCAGGCCTGGCTGGACAAGCTGGCGGACGCCTCCGCGCGGCTGCTGAACCTGCACATCGGCGCCGGTGCCCAAGCCGTGCAGCTCTTCGACACCTGGGCTGGAGAACTGGATCCCGAGGACTACCGCGCCTTCGCGCTGCCCGCCGTGTCGCGCACGCTTGCGCAGGTGACGGGCGCGCCGAAGCTCTTCTTCGCCCGCAGCGGCCATCTGGAGCCTTCGCTCGCGGCTTTACCTTGCGAAGGCCTCGCCGTGCCCTGGCAGCTGGACATGGCTGAAGCCCGCCGCGCCTTCCCCGGCAAGGTGCTGCAGGGCAACCTCGATCCCTGCGCGCTGCTCGCGGGCGCGCCCACCGCGCGGCGCAAGGCGCGGGCCATCGTGGACGCCATGAAGGGCGCCCCCCACATCTTCAATCTGGGCCACGGCCTCCTGCCCGAGACGGATCCGGCCGTCCTATCGGAAGTCATCGCGGAAGTGAAAAAATGAGCTGGTCACAGAGCGCGCGGAAACTCGCAGAGAACACAGAGGCGTGCTTCCGTGTCTTCCGCGCTTGCTCTGCGACCAGTGAGTGCCTTTCATGACGACTGACCTCCGCCAGCTCATCCAGCGCTACGACAAGCCGGGGCCGCGCTACACGGCGTACCCGATGCCGCCGGTCTGGAACGAGCACCTGCCGGAAGCGGACCTGCTGGAGGCGCTCAAGCGCGCCAACGCCGACCCGTCCCCCTTGAGCCTCTACGCGCATCTGCCCTTTTGCCGCCGCCGTTGCGCCTACTGCGGCTGCAATGTCGTCGTGAGCCCCCACTACGATCCCGTGGGCGCCTTCCTGGAAAGCCTGGAGCGGGAGGCGGATCTCTGGGCGGAGCGCCTGCCGGAACGCCGCGCGGTGATCCAGATGCACTGGGGCGGCGGCACGCCCACCTACCTCACGGTGCCGGATCTCAAACGCACCTTCGACCTCATCACGCGCCGCTTCGAGCTGCTGCCCGGCGCCGAAGTCTCCATCGAGGCGGACCCTACCTTCCTCACGGCGGACCAGCTCCCGGCCTTGCGGGCCATGGGCTTCACCCGCGTCTCCTTCGGCGTGCAGGATCTCGACGAGGATGTGCAGGCGCTCATCACGCGCGGCCAGACCTGGGAACAGACGCTCTCCGCCGTGAGGCAGTCTCGCGTCGAAGGCTTCGAGGGCGTGAACCTGGACCTCGTCTACGGCCTGCCGGGCCAGACCCACGACACCTTCCGCCGCACGCTGGAGGAGACGCTGGAATTGAATCCCGACCGTCTCGCGGTCTACGGCTTCGCCTACCTGCCGGCCATGCTCCCCTATCAGCGCAGCATCCCCGAAGACCGGCTGCCCAGCCCCGAGCAGCGGCTGGACCTGCTGCTGCTGGCCTCGGAGCTGCTGGAGAAGTCGGGCTATGTGGCTGTGGGCATGGACCATTTCGCGCATCCCGACGATCCGCTGGCGCGGGCCGCGCAGGATGGCCGTCTCACGCGCAACTTCATGGGCTACGCGGTGAAGGGCGGCAGCGACATGGTCTCGCTCGGCCCCAGCGCCATCAGCGAGATCGGCGGCGTCTACCACCAGAACGACAAGATCCTCAGCCGCTGGGAGGCGGCCGTGGACGCGGGCCGCTTCGCCATGTCGAAGGGCCTCGTCTGCACGGAGGAGGACCTCATGCGGCGCTGGGTCATCCACCAGCTCATGGGCCGCTTCGAGCTCCGCTGGGACGAGCTCAAGGCCCGGTGGGGCGTGGCGCCGGACCATTTCGCGGACGCGCTTCAGCAACTGGAGGCCGAAGTCCCCAACGGCGTCGTGGAGCTGCGCGAAGAGGGCGTCTTCGTGACGGAGCTGGGCAAGCGCTTCGTCCGCAACCTCGTCATGCCCTTCGACGCGTACTTGCCGGGAGTGAAGGGCAAGGCGGCGTTTTCGAGGACGGTGTGATGAATTCACCACGAAGGCACGAAAACCACGAAGGCCACGAACAAGGCATTCTTTGTGGCTTTCGAGACCTTCGTGCCTTCGCGGTGAGGTTTTCTTGAAGCCCGACACCGCGATCCTGCTCCTCAACCTCGGCGGTCCGGTGAACCTGGACCAGGTGGAGCCCTTCCTCTACAACCTCTTCGCGGATCGCGAACTCATCCGCTTGCCGGGGCCTGCGTGGTTCCAGCCCACTTACGCGAAGGGCATCGCCCGCGTCAGGCGCAAGGCCGCCCAGGGACGATACGCGGAGATCGGCGGCGGCTCGCCGCTGCTGAAGGAGAGCGCCGCGCAGGCCGCGGGCCTGCGCGCGCTGCTGAGAGCGGCGGGCCGGGACGAGCCCGTGAAGCTGCTCTTCCGCTACACGCAGCCGCGGGCGGCCGGATTGCTGAAGGCGCTGAAGCGGGACGGCGTCACGAAGCTGCTGCCCGTGACGCTCTACCCGCATGATTGCCGGGCCACGACGGGCTCCAGCGTCCGGGAGCTGCGCCGCGAAGCCGCCGCCATGGGCATGCAGGTGCTGCCAGGCGTGGATTCCTACGCCACGGACGAGGGCTACCTCGCGCCGATCGTGGAAGGCGTCCGCGCCGCGCTGGACCAGCTCCCCTACGCGACGGTGATCTTCAGCGCCCACAGCCTGCCCATGAAGCAGATCGAGGCAGGCGACCCCTACGAGAAGGAGATCAAGGCCACGGTGGCCGCGCTCAAGGCCCGCATCGGCGACACGCCCGGCGGCGCCGTGCTGGCCTACCAGAGCCGCGTGGGGCCCATCCGCTGGCTGTCGCCCTCGCTGCGCGCGACGCTCAAGACCTTCGGCGGCCGCGATGTGATCGTCGTGCCCATCAGTTTCGTGAGCGAGCACATCGAGACCCTCCACGAACTGGACATCCAGTACCGCGACCTGGCGGAGAAGTGCGGCATCCGGACCTACCTCCGGGTGCAGACCCCGGGCATCGATCCGCGGTATCTCGACTGCCTCTTCCGCCGCACGATGGAAGCGCTGCCGTGACCACGCTCGTCCTTGGCGGGGGCATCAGCGGGCTGCTGGCGGCCTGGCACCTGAGGCGGCGCGGCGAAGAGGTCGAAGTCTGGGAGGCGGAATCCGAACCCGGCGGCTGGGTCCAGACCCTGCCCTGGGATGGCGGCCACCTCGAGAAGGGCCCCCAGGGCGTGCTCGTCTCCCCGGGCTCCACGGCCGAGCGGCTGTTCGACGAGATCGGGCTCGCGACGCGCTGCCCGGGCCATGGCGCGCGCTGGGTGGGGAAGGGCGGCGCGCTCATCCCCGTTCCCGCCAAGCCGCCCCAGATCCTCACATCGCGATTGATGCCGCTCTCAGCTCGGCTCCGTCTGGTGCTGGAGCCCTTCATCGCCGTGCGCGGGGCCGAACCGGAGGAGGGTCTCTCCGCGTTCGTCGCCCGCCGCCTGGGCCGCGGCGCGGCCGAGCACCTCCTCCCCGCCATGGTGGCGGGCATTCTTGCGGCGCCGGCTGAAACACTTTCGGTGGATGCGCTCCCGAAGCTGCGGCAATGGGAAGCGAAAGGCTCCCTTTTCAAGGGACTCCGATCCGAACCCCGCAGCGAACTGCGCGTCCCTGTCGGGGGCATGGGCCGGCTGCCGGCGGCTCTGGCGGAGCGCGTCGCGCCGCGCTGCGGCCTGAAAGCGGATCGCGTCGAGCGCGCCGGCGGCCGCTGGCGCGTCTCCGGGAGCGGCGAAGCGCGCGAAGTGGATCGCGTCATCCTCGCCTGCCCGGCCTTCGAAGCCGCGCGGCTGCTGGGGCCCCTCGCGCCGCAAAGCGCCGGGGCGCTGGCCGCCATGCCATACACGAGCGTGCGCCTCTTCCACAGCCGCCACGCTCCGCTGCCCGCGCTGGAAGGCGGCTTCGGATTCCTGATCCACCCGCCCGAGGGCCGGGGCCTCCTCGGGACCTTGGTGCCATCGTGGATCGATCCTGGCTCCGCCCCCGCGGGTTCCATGCAACTCCGCAGCTTCGTCGGCGGGGGCTTCCCGGCCGACGCGTCCCTGGACGGGTGGCCGGGCGTCTTCGAGGCGCTGAGGGCGTGGTCGCCTGGCCTTTCGGAGGCCTCGGCCATGCGCGAGATGCGGGCCGACCGCGCCATTCCGCGGCCCGAGCTGGGCCACCGCGCGCGCCTCGCCCAGGCCCTCGGCGGGCTTCCGTCCGGCCTGGAATGGGTCTCCAATGCCCGCTTCGGCCCCGGCGTCCGGGATGTGATCGAGGGTATGGAGACTTGGGCTTCCACCCGTGCATAATTTCGGTCCAACCCATCCGAACCCTCCCGGAGGACCCATGCGCCGCGCGCTCATCCTGCTTTCCGTTCCCGCTCTGCTGTCCGCCCGCCCGGCCGACGCCCCGAAGGCCGAGGTCAAGACCGGTCTCGGCGTCGACAAGTTCGAAGTGACCGGCGAGTCCTCCGATTTCAAGGTGGCGCCGGACACGAAGATCTTCGTATGGGCCCGCATCAGCGGCATCACGGACGGCACCGCCACGGCGGTCTTCCTCAAGGACGGCAAGGAGGTGTCGAAGCAGGAACTGAAGGTGCCCCACTCTCCCTACCGCACCAAGGCCTACCGCACCTTCCGCAAGGGTGATGACGGCGCCTGGACGGTCAAGCTGGTGGGCGCCGACGGCGCCATGCTCGGCTCCGCGGACTTCAAGGTGGCCATCGAAGCGGGCGAGACGAAGTGACGGGGACCCGCGGGCCGCTCCTCGCGGCGCTCGCCTGCGGGAGCCTCGCCGCCCAGCAGGCCGCGCCGGCTCCCCCGCCGCGCCCCTGGTCCGACAAAGCCAGCCTCAGCTGGGTCTCGGTGGACGGCAACGCCCGGTCCCAATCCTTCGGCTTCGCCGACGAGTACAAATACACCTGGAGCGACGCCACCCTCGCGTTCAACGCGGGCGGCGTGCGCGTGAACTCCACGACCTTCAACCGCACGGCCTTCGGCCCGGACCTGAACAATGTGACGGTGCAGGAGACGGACACGACGGCCACCACCGCCGAGAACTACTACGCGAATCTGCGTTACGACCACACCATCACCGACCGCCTCTTCTGGTTCGGCGCGGCGGGCTGGGACCGCAATGTGCCCAGCGGCATCGACAGCCGCGCCCTCGGAACCGGCGGCGCCGGCTACTGGTGGGTCAAGGAGGACCGCGCCAAGTTCCGCACGGATCTCGGCCTGGGTTACACCAAGATCACGCCGGTGCTGGAGACGCCGGGATTCGAGGACAGCTTCGGGACCTGGTCCTTCGGCGCCTCCTTCGAGAAGAAGTTCCTGGCGGCCTCGCTCTTCACCTCGAACCTCCAGGTGACGGATAGCCTCAAGGACAGCAAGGACTACCTGGGCGTCTGGCAGAACGCCCTCACGGTCTCCATGAGCACCCATCTCGCGCTGCAGGTGGGCTACAACCTCACCTACAAGAACAAGCCGGCCTCCGTCGGCGTGGACGTGGTCCAGACCCCCGTGGCCGCGCCGCCCGTGGTCATCGGCCAGGTGCCCGTGCGGTTGAAGAAGACGGACACCCTCCTCACGACGAGCCTCGTCATCACCTTCTGACCGGGCAGGCCCCGAAATGGCAGCGGCGCTCACC
>DATJFC010000335.1:0-21307 GCA_035495995.1 Holophagaceae bacterium | reverse complement strand
CGCAGCGGCGCGGCGCAAGGCTTTCCGTCACGGCGAGCATCTGGAAACCGAGGTGGAGGCCCTCGCCTCCCGCGACCCGGACCCCGAGGCTGAAGCCGAGAAGCGCCAACGCCTGGAGCGCCTGGCCGCGGCTCTCGGGCGCCTGGGCGAGCGCTGCCGCGACCTCTTCCGCCTGAAGCTGCAGGGCAAGGGGTTCGCCGAGATCCAGACCTTGATGGGCGTCGAAAGCCTCAACACGATCTATACCTGGGACCACCGCTGCCGGAAGCGGCTGCTGGACGAGATGGGAGGCCGGTGGGAATGAACCCGCGGGAGGCCGAGAAGCTGCTGGGCGGATACGCCACCGGGACGCTCAACGACGCGGAGCGCAAGGCGCTCTTCGCCGCGGCGCTGGAGGACCAGGCCCTCTTCGACGCGCTGGCGGACGAAGAGGCGCTGCGGGAGCTGCTCGCCGATCCCGCCGCGAAGGCGAGACTGCTCGCCGCGCTGGAAGCGCCCCCGAAGACCACCCCGCTCTGGCGCAGGCCCGGCGCGATGGCTCTGGCCGCGAGCCTCGTCGCCGCGGTGGGCGTGGGCGTCCTGCTGAAGCAGACGAAGGCGCCGGAGATGCAGCAGCTGCAGAAGGCCGCGCCCTCCATGGTGGAGGAGGCGCCCCCGCCCAAGCCTGCCGCGCCTGAAGCCAACAAGCAGGACAAGGCCCAACTGGACCAGCCGAGGACAGGGGCCGCGCCCGCCGACATGAAGCCCCTGGAGCCGGAGGCGCGACGCGCCATGAAGCGCGCGCCCGAACCCGCTCCGCCCCCGCCTCCTCCGCCAGCCGCGGCGGCTCCAGCGATGGCAGCCGATGCGACCTACGCGGCCCCGGCGCAAGAAGCTCGCGCGTCCAAGCCTGAGGCCAAGGCGGTTGCGGGCGGAACAGCCGCGGGCCTCACCGCGACCCGACAGCGGGTGCCGGCCTGGACATGGGAAGGCTCCGGAAGCGGACGGCGGTTGATCGTCACCTGGGGGCCCGGCGGCGTCCTGACGCTTGTCACCATCCGGTCCACCTTCAACCTCAAGCTCAGCCCGTTGTCTGAAAAGCGCCTTCCTGACGGACGCACCGTCAGCGTTTTCTCGGTGCCTGAGGATGCGCCGCCGACCGAGTTGTTCTGGACCCAAGCCCCATTCCCGGTTTCGCCGATGGAACCTCCGCCAGATGGATTCCATGCGTTTGTCTGAGCCCTGAAAGGAAAGCTGCGTCAGCGGCATTCCCCCCTGAGGCGCGGTCGCGCCCTTCATGGAGGAAGCCATGCGAAGCCTTTGGACCACCGCCATCCTGCTTGCCGGAATGGCCGGGGCGGTCTCGCCGCTGGCGCTGAGGCGTAAGCCTGCGCCCAAGCCGCCGTCTCCGATCCCATCTCAGGCTCCGGTCCCCGCCCAGTCCCCGCTGGCCTGGGAGCCCCTGACCGCCCGCATCCCGCCGCCGCAGCATCCCGCCCCATCCGGCGACGCCACGCTCTCGCCCTACTTCTGGGTGAAGGGCGACGAGTCCGTGGACGCCCTGCCCCTCAAATCCACGAGCGTGAAGGCCGCGATCGCGGGCGTCATCGCCGACGTGAAGGTGGTCCAGGTCTACCGCAACACCGGATCGAGCCCCATCGAAGCGGTCTATGTCTTCCCCGGCTCGACGCGCGCCGCCGTCCACGGCCTGAAGATGACCCTCGGCGAGCGCACCATCGAGGCGAAGATCCAGGAGCGGGGCCAGGCCCGCGCCGCTTACGCGCAGGCGAAGGCGGAGGGCCGCACAGCTTCCCTGCTGGAGCAGCAGCGGCCCAATGTCTTCCAGATGAACGTCGCGAACATCCTCCCCGGCGACGAGGTGAAGGTCGAGCTGGACTACACCGAGCTGCTGGCGCCGGAAGAAGGCGTCTACAGCTTCGTCTACCCGACCGTCGTGGGCCCCCGCTACGCGGGTGCGCCCGGCACCGCCTCCAGCACGGGCGAAGCCTGGGTGGCGAACCCCTACACGCACTCGGGCGAAGCGCCCAAGAGCGCGTTGGACCTGGAAGTGAGGCTCGACGCCGGCATGCCGATCCAACGCATGGGCTGCGACACCCACAAGACCGCGGTCGCCTATGACGGCATGGACCGGGCCACCGTGAAGCTGGACCCGTCCGAATCGGCCGGCGGCAACCGCGATTTCATCCTCCGCTACCAGCTTTCCGGGGCGAAGGTGCAGTCGGGGCTCCTGCTCTACCAAGGCAAAGACGAGAACTACTTCCTCCTCATGGCCCAGCCGCCCAAGCGCGTCGCGCCTGCGGACATGCCGCCCCGCGAATTCATTTTCATCATGGATGTCTCCGGCAGCCAGATGGGCTTCCCCATCGAGGTCTCCAAGGTCCTCATGAAGGAGATGATCCAGGGCCTGCGCCCCCAGGATCTCTTCAATGTGATGGTCTTCGAAGGCTCCTCCGCGCTGTGGGCGCCCGCCTCCCAGCACGCGACGCCCGAGAACCTGCAGCAGGCCCTCGCCTTCGTGGGCCAGCAGAGCGGCGGCGGCGGCACGGAACTGGGCGCCGCGCTGAAGCGCGCCCTCGACCTGCCGCGAGTGCCCGGCATCTCGCGCACCTTCACCGTGTCCACGGACGGCTACATCTCCGCCGATGCCTCCGTCTTCGACCTCATCCGCCAGCACCTGGGCGACGCGAATCTCTTCGCCTTCGGCATCGGCTCCTCGGTGAACCGCCACCTCATCGAAGGCATGGCCCACGCGGGCCAGGGCGAGCCCTTCGTCGTGACGAAGCCGCAGGAGGCCGCGGCGGACGCGGAACGCTTCCGCGCCTATGTGAGCTCGCCGGCCCTCAGCCAGGTGCGGCTCCGCATGGACGGCTTCGACGCCTACGATCTCGAGCCCTCCCATCTCCCCGATGTGCTCGCGGACCGGCCCGTGCTCTGCTTCGGCAAGTGGCGGGGCGAGGCGCGGGGCACCATCACGCTGTCGGGCGTGACGGGTCGCGGCGACTGGAACCAGGTCTTCCACGTGGGCGATGTCCGGCCCGAGGCCTCCAATGCGGCGCTGCGCCAGCTTTGGGCGCGGGAACGCATCCGCACGCTCTCGGACTACAGCCAGTTCGGCGAGACGGAGGCGCGCCGCCAGGAGATCACGAGCCTCGGCCTCGCCTACGACCTGCTCACGGAGCACACCTCCTTCATCGCGGTGGATACGGAAGTCCGCAACGCCGGCGGCGAGGCGACACGGGTCGTGCAGCCGCTGCCCATGCCAGAAGGCGTGTCCGACGCGGCGGTGGGCGGAAGCTACGGCGGCGTCGCGGCGCGGCAGGCCAAGTCCGTGGGCAGGGTCGAGTACGCGCCCGCCGCGCCGATGGTGATGGCGGATGAGGCGGCAGCTCCGCCTCCCCCGCCGCCGGCCCCGCCCAAGCCATCGCCCTCGCCCTCGCCCAGGCTGAAGTCGCTGACCTGCGACCGCTCCGGCGCCAAGCTCACGGCCCTGCGATCCGAACTGGACGCGCGACTCATGGATCCCGCGCTCGTCGGTCTTCCCGCAGGCACTGTGATGACCGTGAGCGTGGACGCCTCCGGCCAGGTGGTGAAGGTCGCCTTCGACCGTGCCTTCCCACAGTCCGCGCAGGCGATGGCCCAGATGATGCGATGGAAGCTGCGCGCCTGGACCTTGGGTGCGCCTGCCACGCTGCGGCTCACCCTCGGCTAGTCCGGTTCACTTGGAGGAGGTGAAGGCCTCGATGCGGGCCTTCACCTCCTTCGCGACCCCGTTGGGCACGGTGAGCGCGAGGTTGTACTGGGCGATCTTCCAGACGCCATCCCTCTGGAGGAGCACGCCGGAACCGCGGCAGGGGCCGAGATTCGGGGTCGTGAGATCCTCGTCGAACCAGGCCGCGCGGCCATCCGCCGAGACGGTGATGGCCCGTCGCGTGGCGTGGAAGCTCCAGGCCTTGCCCTTCGCGAAGTAAGGATGGGCGTAGGCCTGGAACTGGGCCTTGGTCCAGCGCTCGGTGGCATCGGTGCCGAGGAAGACGGCGCCTTCATCGAGATGCCCGAAATAGCGGGATTCATCCGCCTGCGCCGCGGCAAGGTGGAAATCGTCCAGGACGGCGGCGATCTGCGCCTGCGGCGAGGCGGGCTGGATGAGGGCGGGCGGGATGATCATCGTCTTCTCCTGCGGGGCGCGGGCGGCGCGAGTTCGATGCGGACCTCCATGCGGCCATCCGGGTCGGTGTCCAGCACCTGGAAGCTCAAGGGGCCGTCGCTTCCGCGCGGGTTCTCGCCGGGGCCGAGATCGAAGGCCGCGTCGTCCAGCTCGTAGCGCCCGCAGGGGAAGCGCGGCGCAGGCGGTTCGGGCGTGTGCGGATGCGCGTCCAGCACGCGCTCGGGGCCCTGGGGATCGCCCTCGACGCTGATGAGGTCCGGATCCACATGGGCGACGACGAGCCCTTCGTAGCCGGGGCCCCAGCGGAACCCCACGCGGCCCCCGTCGAAGCCCCAGGGGCGGCGCACTTCGAAGGTCCAGAAGGCGCCGGGCACCTGCGGGTCCGGCACGACCACCTGCTGCGGGTCGCGTCCCGGAGCGCGCTCCAGCGGCCGGATCCAGCCGGTCCAGGAGCGCTGGCCCTTGGCCAGCTTCAGCGCGCCCACCGTGTCGCGGAAGCGGCCGTAGTACCAGAGATCCCTCCGCACCCAGGCGCCGGGATGGGAGGGGCTGTAGGCCGAATCCTCCTGCCAGGGCGGATCGTGATGGTTGCGGTCCCAGCCGCGGTACATGCCGATGTCCATGAGGTCCCAGATGCCGGCCGTCTCGGGGTCGTCGCAGTCGAGGTAGAGGTCGTCCACATGGTCTTCGCCCATCTCGTGGAAGGCCTCGTGGACGATGTTCCCCAAGGGCACCGTCTCGGCCATCACGAGCGCGCTCCACCGCCGCGAGGGCTTCCACGGCAGCGGCCGCAGCAGGCTGGAGGCCTGGAGATCGTGCGGATCCGCCGTCATCGCCTGGGCCTTGCCGGGGCAGAAGATCCAGAGGTGGTCGGGCTTGCCGTCGGGCCGCCGCGCGCCCGTGCGGTTGTCCACCCGGTCCAGGTCGCCGAAGCGCTGGCCCTTGAGGGCGAGGAGCACGGTGTCCGCGATCTCCTCTTTCACGGGTTCGCTGGCCTCGGAGTGGTTCGGGTCCTCCATGGCCCGCCATGCGCCCTCTTCGAGCACGAGGCTGCCCTTGCTCACCTCGTAGAGGTAGTTGGCCGCGCTGGACACGCCGGGCTCGCGGCTGAAGAGCAGGTGGCGGAGGACTCCGTCCGGGACTTCCGGCCGCGCCTTGGCGAAACCTAGGCGCACGACGAGCGCCTTCTCCACCCGGAATTCGGGCGCGGGGCGCAGGCGGATGTCCCCGCGCCACTCGGGCTCGGGCACCAGGTCCCGTTGCCAGCCGTCCTTCTCCACGCAAAGCACCCGGTCCTTGCCGTCCACCTCCAGGCGGAAGCGGCCCTCGGCGTCCGTCACGGCTTCGGGCGGCGGAGCGACGAGGTGCACGTGGCGCGGCCGGTCGGGATAGACGCGGACGCCCGCCAGGGGGGCGCCGCCCTCGTCCACCACGCGGCCCTCGATGGAACCCGCGCCGAGACCTGCCGCGAAAAACAGGGCCGCCGCGGCCCGCAGGCGCGGCGCCATGCCCTCAGTCCCCGGCCGACGCCAGGCGGAGGAGCAAGCGCACCCGGTGGCGCACTTCAGCCGCGGAGGCGGGCAGCTCCAGGAAGTCGTCCACGGGAGGGTGGTCCTCCTCGATCACGGTGAAATCCTCGGCATGGTGGACCAGCAGCGTGGACACGCGGCTCCCCGCGGCCCGCCAGTCCCGCGCGATGCCCACCGCGTCGTCCATGCCCAGGTCCAGGATGGCCGCCACCGGCTTCTGGGCCATCGCCGCGCGGGCCTCCGCCGGCGTGGAGGCGCGGAGCACCTGGGTCTCGCCCGGCAAGGCCGAAAGGATGGACACGCCCAATTCAGGATCCGCGGTGGCCAGCAGGACCGCGCCGGCCGCCAGGGCGTCCTTGGCCACGCGCGCCCGGCGGATGCGCAGATGGACCAGGGCCCGGGCCCTCAGCAGCAGCGTGTTCGGCGGCTTGCGCATGAAATCGTCCGCGCCGGCGGCGAAGCTGCGGTCGCGGGCGTCTTTGCCCAGGGCGGTCACGACCATGACAGGCACTTCACGGGTCGCGGGATCCGCCTTGAGGGCCTCGCAGACGCGGAAGCCGTCCAGGCCGGGCATGACGACATCCAGCAGCACCAGGTCGGGCTCGATGGAGCGCATGAGGTCGAGCGCCTCCTCCCCGCCGCTGGCGGCGACGAGCTGCACATGCAGCGCCTCGAGCTGGGCCTCTTGGAGGCGGCGGATGATGGCGTTGTCATCCACCACCAGCACCGTGCTGGGCCTGGACTCGATCACGCTCGGCTCCTTGGTCGTCCCCCCATTGGACCCGAGTGCAGGGCCCGGCGCAATCAGGACCAGACATGGCGGGCGCCCGGCGATAGAATCGAAGGTTCGGCACCCCGGGAGGCCGCGCGTTGACCGACCCCAAGCTCATCCGCAATTTTTCGATCGTCGCCCACATCGACCACGGCAAGTCGACGCTGGCGGACCGCCTGCTCGAGCTGACCAAGACGGTGGCCCATCGCGACATGCAGGCCCAGATCCTCGACGACATGGACCTGGAGCGGGAGCGGGGCATCACCATCAAGGCCCACGCCGTCACCTGCAAGTACCTGGCGAAGGACGGCCTGATCTACACCCTCAACCTCATCGACACGCCGGGCCATGTGGACTTCACTTACGAGGTGAGCCGCAGCCTCGCCGCCTGCGAAGGCGCCATCCTCGTGGTGGACTCCACCCAGGGCGTGGAGGCCCAGACCCTGGCGAACACCTACCTGGCCCTGGAGAACGGCCTGGAGGTCTTCCCCGTCCTCAACAAGACCGACCTGCCCTCCAGCGACCCCGAGAAGGTGCTGCACCAGATCGACACGGTCATCGGCCTGGTGGACACGGCCCACAGCGTGAACGTCTCCGCCAAGACCGGCGAGAACTGCCTGGAAGTGCTGGAGCGCATCGTGGAATGCGTCCCGGCGCCCCAGGGCGACCCCGCGGCGCCCCTGCAGGCCCTCATCTTCGACTGCTACTACGACCCCTACCGCGGCATCGTGAGCCTCATCCGCGTGGTGAACGGCACCGTGAAGGCCGGCGAGCAGATCCGCTTCATGTCCAACGGCTCCGAGTACCGGGTCGAGGAGATCGGCATCTTCGACCCCAAGATGACCAAGGTGCCCGAACTGTCCGTGGGCGAGGTGGGCTACCTCAACGCCAGCATCAAGCAGCTGGTGGACGTGAAGGTGGGCGACACCATCACCCACGCGCTCACTCACAGCACCAAGCCCGCCACGGAGATGCTGAAAGGATTCAAAGAGATCCAGCCCGTGGTCTTCGCGGGCATCTTCCCCACCTCCAGCGACGACTTCGAGAACCTGCGCAACGCCATGGAGAAGCTGCGGCTCAACGACAGCAGCTTCACCTACGAGCCCGAGACCTCCACCGCGCTAGGCTTCGGCTTCCGCTGCGGCTTCCTCGGCCTGCTCCACATGGAGATCGTGCAGGAGCGGCTGGAGCGCGAGTTCGACCTGGACCTCATCACCACGGCGCCCTCCGTGCGCTACCATGTGTTCCTCACGGACGAGAGCGAAGTCATCGTGGACAACCCGTCGAAGCTGCCCGTGCTGAACAAGATCGCGCGCATCGAGGAGCCCATCATCGAGGCCACGATCCTCACCCGCACGGACTTCGTGGGCAGCCTCATCAAGCTCTGCGAGGAGCGCCGCGGCATCCAGCAGAAGCTGGAGTTCGTGAGCCAGGACCGCGTGATGCTGGTCTACGAGCTGCCCCTCAACGAGGTCGTCCTCGACTTCTACGACAAGCTCAAGAGCATCTCCAAGGGCTACGCCAGCTTCGACTACCACATGAAACACTACGTGGAGTCGGACCTCGTGAAGATGGACATCCTCGTGAACGGCGAGCCCGTGGACGCCCTCAGCGTGCTGGTGCACCGCGCCAAGAGCACCACGCTGGGCCACGCGCTCTGCGGCAAGATGAAGGACGTCATCCACCAGCAGATGTTCGACGTGGCGATCCAGGCCGCCATCGGCGCCAAGATCATCGCGCGCACCAACGTGAAGGCCCGGCGCAAGGACGTGCTCGCCAAGTGCTACGGCGGCGACATCAGCCGCAAGAAGAAGCTGCTGAACAAGCAGAAGGAAGGCAAGAAGCGGATGAAATCCATCGGCTCCGTCGAGATTCCGCAGGAAGCCTTCCTGGCCATCCTCAAGGTGGATAACTAGGGATGCAGCAGCCTACGCTGAGCCTCCAGGAGCAGCCGCCGGCCAAGCCGGCGCCGCCGAAGCACTGGTACCTGCTCAGCGGCGGCATGAAAATGGCCCTTCTGGCCTTCGTGGCCGCGGTCCTCTACCTGCGGCTCATCAACCGGCAGCGCCGGCGCAAACTCATCTGCAGCCACTGCGGGGAGAAGAACCCGCACCACCTCGTCAACTGCAAGCGCTGCTCCGCGCCGCTCTTCCACGGAATGTGAAAGCCCCGGAAGGCCGGGGCTTTCACGGGGAAGCAGGGCTTCCTAGAGGTCGATGTCGCCCAGCTCGCCGCCCTCGGCGATGGGGCTGGCGAGGTCCAGGTCGTTGTCCTGGCCAATCATCTCGCTGGCGGAGCCGTACATCTGGCCGATGACCTGCTTGCGGCCTTCGAGGGTCGCGATCAGGTCGTTCACACGCTTGATCTCCTGCGTGAGGCGCGTGTACTCGGTCTTGATGGTGGTGTTGATCTGCGTGACCTCGTCCCGGCAGCGGGTCCGCGTGGTGTCGTAGAAATCCTTCTGGTCCTTGGTGAGTTCCATGTCGCGCCTCGTGGGGTTTTGGTGGAAAGAGTGTAGCGCCGGTCAGCGCGAAGGGTAGAGGTACCAGACCACCAGGGCCAGCCCGATGATGACGGCGAGCACGAGGGGCAGGGCCCAGCCAGGCAGGTTCTTCGGGCCCGAGTCCATCAGCGGGGCCTCCAGGCGCGGCCGCTCCAAGGCAGACGAGGGCGGAGGCGGCGGCATGGGCTGAGGAGGCGGGGCCAGGGTCTTGCCGTGGAGGGTCGGGGCCTGGTCCATGGCCACGGCCACGGGCACCGGCGGCTGCGGCACCTGCACGGTCGGCAGCGGGAAGCGGGTCCGCACCACATCCTCGACCCGGTCCTTCGGGCCCGTGAGGACGGCCTCGAGGTACTCCGCGATGTCGTGCTCGGCCGGGATGTGCCCGCGCTTCATGAGCAGGTCCCGGAGGTCCCGCTCCAGGAGCCGCGCGGAAGCATAGCGCTGGTCCACGCCCTTGTGCAGCGCCCGGTTCACGATGTCGGCCATCTCCGGTGAGACCTCGGGGTTGATGGCGCGGAGATCGCCGATCTTGCCCATGCGGACCTTCTCGAGCACGCCCATCTCCGAGTCCGCCTGGAAGCAGCGCTCGCCCGTGAGCATCTCGAAGAGCACGAGGCCCAGCGAATAGAGGTCCGAGCGGTTGTCCAGGGGCTGGCCCAGGGCCTGCTCGGGGCTCATGTAGAGGAGCTTGCCCTTCAGCGCCCCGGCGACGGTGTGGCTGGCCTTCGTCGCCGCCTTGGCGATGCCGAAATCCACGAGCTTGACCGCGCCCTCGGTGCTGATGAGCACATTCTGGGGACTCACGTCCCGGTGGACGAGCTTCAGCTCGCGGTCGTCGAAGCCGCGCTTGCGGTGGGCGTAATCGAGGGCGGAGGCCACCTTCATGATCACGAAGCCGGCCACGGCCTCCGGGAAGGGCTTGCCGTACTCCTTCGCCTTGCGGAGCAGCGTGCGGAGGTCCCGCCCGTTCACGTACTCCATGGCGATGTAGTAGGAGCTCCCGGCCTTGCCGAGGTCGAAGATCTGCACGATGTTCGGATGCGTCAGCTGGGCCGCCAGCTTGGCCTCGTCGATGAACATCGTGACGAAGTCCTCGTTGTCCACCATGTGCGGCAGGATGCGCTTGATGGCGACGATCTTCTGGAAGCCCTGCACGCCCCGCTGCTGGGCGCGGAAGAGCTCGGCCATGCCGCCCACCGCGATCTTGTCGAGGAGGTAGTAGTTGCCGTACTCCTCGGCGCCGGTGGGGGCGGGAACCGGCTCAGGCTCGGGAAGGGGCGCGGAGGAGGAGCGGGCGAGGCTCGGCGTCGGGGTGAGCACCTCGATCTCGGGCTCTCCCTGGCCCCAGGAGAAGGGGTCGTGGACCCCCGAAATGCCGCTGAGGGTGATCTCGTCCTTCTTCAACGCGGGCTGCTGCCCGGAAACCGGTCCGGGAGGCGGGGCTGGCGGCTGGGGAGGCGGCACGGCGCGGCCCACCGCAGGACGCGGGGCGGCGGCCGGCGGGGCCGGAATGGGGATGGGCGGCGTGAGCCGCGCCGCCGGAGCGGCAGGCGCGGGAGGAGGCGCAGGGGGCGGCGTCACCCGCAGCGAGACCGGCGTGTCCTCCTCCAGCTCCTCGAGGAGGTCGCCGAAGAGATCCTCGGATTCCAGCTTGCCCCGGCGGTCCGGGCGGAACCGCCGCAGCGAGGCCGCCAGCTCCCCATCCGCCTGATGGCGCTCCAGGAACCCCTGCACCGCCACGCCGATGCCGCGCTGCGAGTCCCGCGTGGCCATCAGCATCACCGGCAGGTGCGGATCCCGCTGGCGCAACAGATGGACGAGCTCGAAGCGGCCTGGGCCGTACTCCGGGTCCACCAGCAGCAGGTCAGGCCGCCACCCTTGCTGGACGAAGGGGGGCAGCTCATCCCCCTTCGCGGACTCCACGGCCCAGCCATCCGCCTCCAGGGCGCGCCTAAGGCCCGGGGTCCGGACGGGGTCGCCGTCCACAAGAAGCAAGTTGGGGGGCGCCATGAGGTGTCCGAGGGGCGTGGAAAAAGCAGTCTACTAGGAGCGGCTGCCAGGGCTCAACGCCTCGTCTTACAGGATTTTCGTTGGTCGCGCCGGCGGATCGCGGTAGGATTTCCCTTCGGCCTGGGCCCAGCCCCGGCGATTCCACGGTGAAGGGGGGGAAACCTACATGCCGCTCGTCAAAGTCAAGGAAGACGAAACTTTCGAGAACGCTCTGCGCCGCTTCAAGCGCAAGTGCGAGAAGTCCGGCATCCTCGGAGAGCTCAAGAAGCGCCAGCACTACGAGAAGCCCTCTGCCAAGCGCAAGCGCAAGATGCTCGCCGCCCGCAAGAAGGCGCTCAAGCGCCTCGCCCAGGAACGCCGCATCCTCGGCGCCTGATCCCAGGTGATCTGATCTTTGCTTCTTAAGTGAAGGGCCCGCCTCGGCGGGCCTTTTTCATCCCCCCTTTTCACCTCCCGATGAACCCAGAACTCGAATCGCTCGAATACGGCACGGTGCTCGGCCTCCTCCGCGGCTACGCGCGGACGGCCGGCGGCCGCGCCCTGCTCGCAGGCGCCCACCCCTGGGACAGCCGGGCCGGGCTGCGGCGCCTCCACCAGCTGGAACTGGACGCCGCCTGGCGCCTGGAACCGGGCCGCTTCCCCGTGCAGGCGATGGACGAGGCCCTGGACCACCTCCTCCACCCCACGGGCTGGCTCGAGCCCGCCCACTGGCGGCAGCTGCGGGACGGCCTCCGGGCCATGGCCACGCTGCGCGCCTCGCTGGCGGGTCTCGACTGGCCCCCGGAACAGCCGGCGCCGGAAGGGACGCATCTCGGCATCGACCGCCTCCGCGTGACCGCCGAGCTGTTGCCGGATCCTTCGCCGCTCGCCGAAAAACTCGTCAGGGCCTTCGACGCCGACGGCAACCTCGACCCCATGCGCGTGCCGGGTCTCGCCGATCTGCATCGCGATCGCGGATCCGCCTTCCAGGCGGTGCAGCAGAAGTTGCAAAAGAGCCTCCGCGCCGCGCCGGACGCCTTCTTCGAACTGGCCATCGTCGAGCGCAACGGGCGCTACTGCCTGCCCGTGCGCTCCGACCGCCGTGGCCTCGTGGGCGGCCTCGTGCTGGACCGGAGCGGCAGCGGCGCGACGGTGTTCATGGAACCCATGGACGCCGTGCCCTTCAACAACGCCTTCGTGGAGGCCGACGCCGCCTACCGCGAAGCCGTGCAGGCCTTCCTCCGCGAACTGCTTGCGGAGCTGCGGTCGCGGCTCGACGACTTCGTCCGCTGGCGCGAGCTGCAGGGCGCGGCGGACGCCGCCCTGGCCTGCCTGCGCTGGACGGCCGTCTGCGGCGGGGCCTTGCCGGACGCGGGCCCGCGCCTCTGCCTGCTCGACGCGAAACATCCGCTCCTCCTTCCCGCCGTGCGCGAAGGCCTCGGCCTCGAAGCCCTGCCCCACGGCATCGTGCCGTTGAATCTCGTCATGGAGGCCGACCGCCCCGGCCTCGTCGTCAGCGGCTCCAACACCGGCGGCAAGACCGTCGTCCTCAAGACCGTTGGTCTGCTGTGGGCCCTCGCGGCGAGCGGTTTCGCCGTGCCCGCCGCAGCGGGCAGCGCCTTCCCGGACTTGCCCAGCCTGCATGCCGACATCGGCGATCACCAGACGCTGGTGGGCTCGCTGAGCACCTTCAGCAGCCATGTGGTCCACCTCAAGGGCATCCTCGCCGACGCGAAGGAAGGCGGTCTCGTGCTGCTGGACGAGCTGGGCACGGGCACCGACCCCAAGGAGGGCGCGGCCCTCGGCATCGCCGTGCTGCACGCGCTCGCTCGCCGCGGATGCTGGGTGCTCTGCTCCACGCACCTCGGCGACGTGAGCCGCTGGGCGCTGCGGCATCAGAAATTCCAGAACGCCTCCGTGCAGTTCGACGAGGAGAAGCTCGCGCCCACCTACCGCCTGCTCGTGGGCCAGCCCGGCCAGAGCCGCGCCCTCGCCATCGCCGCGCGGCTGGGCCTCGGCAGGCCCATCCTCGACAAGGCCGAGACCGTGCTGGGCGAGCGCGAGCGCGACTGGCGGGAGTTCCTTCAGGAGCTGGAGGCCGAGCGCCTGCGGCTCATCGAGGAATCCGAACGGCTGGCCGCGATGCTGCGCCGGGCCGAGCACGACAAGGACATCCTCGCCCAGCGCGAGGCGCGGATGCGCGAGGACCAGGAGCGCTTCGCGCGCGAGGCCCAGGACCGCGTGCAGCGCGTGCTCGATTTCCTGGACCACGAAGGCAAGCGCCTCGTGAAGGATCTGAAGCAGCAGGCGAAGGCGCCTTCGCCCCATCCCGACCGCATGGGCAGCGAGGCCAACGAGCGCGTGAAGACGCTGCAGCAAGTGGCGGCCGCCGAGCTGGGGCCGCTCTCGAAGGCCCTGAAGCCCTCGAAGCCCGCCGAGCTGCAGGTGGACGACCACGCGCGGCACAAGGGCCTGGGCGTAGAAGGCCGCGTCGTCGAACGCAAGGGCGACCGCGTCGTGCTGCTCACGACGACGGGGCGGCGCATGGAATGCCGCCTCGGCGAACTCACGGCCATCGGCGCGAAGGAAGTCGAGAAACCCAAGGGCCGCGTGCGCGTGCGGGTGGAGGCCGAGGATGTGCAGGACGAGCTGAATCTCATCGGCCGCGCTTCCGACGAAGTGGACTCCGAGGTCTACCGCTTCGTGGAGCGCTGCGTCGGCAGCGGCGCCCGCTTCGCCCGCATTGTCCATGGCCACGGCACCGGCAAACTCAAGATGGCCGTGCGCGGCGCGCTCAAAGGCCACCCCGGCATCTCCAGGATCGAAGACGCACCGCAGGCCCAGGGCGGCGCCGGCGCGACGCTGATCACTTTCCGGTAAATGACCACGCGGAGGTAAGCGGAGAGGCGGAGGTAAGCGGAGAGGCGGAGGGCAGCGGAGATCACCCCTCCTCCGCTGCCCTCCGCTCCTCCGCGTCACTCCGCGTAATCATTTCCACGATGCACGCCACCTCGCCCTGAGTCAGCCACCGCCACCCGCCCGGGGTTAATGAACCCAATTCGACGGGTCCGAGGGCCTCGCGCAGCAATCGCATCACCTTCAATCCTTCGCGCTCCGCCAGGCGGCGGATCTGGCGATTTTTGCCTTCGTGGAGGATGAAGATGCATTCGCGCTCGCCGCTGCGGCGCACTTCGCAGGGCCCCACGATGATGCCGCGCCCCAGTTCGCCGCCCGCGGCCATGCCTTCGATCTGCGCGTCACTGGGGTCGGCATCGAAGGTCACACGGTAGCGCTTCGCATGGCGGCCCGGCGCCACGGCGGCGTCGGCGAAGGCACCGTCGTCCGTCAGAAGGAGAAGGCCTTCACTGTCCATGTCGAGGCGCCCCGCGGCGAAGCAGCCTTCCAGCTCCGGCGGCAACGCCGATGAAAGATCCGCGCGCCCGCGCTCGTCCCGCGCGCTCACGACCACGCCCGGAGGCTTGTGCCAGGCGGCGTAGCGATGGACCGTCTTCGGCTCGGCGCGCGCCCATGCACCCTCGCGCAGCACCTCCACCGGATCCCTGAGGCCGAAATCGCGCCGCGCATCGCGCACGACGCGCCCGTGCACGCGCACCCGCCCGTCGCGGATCAAGCGCCCGGCCTCCGCGCGCGAAGCCACTCCCAGCCGCGACAGCAGCCGGTCGAGGGGAAAGCGCGTGCGGTCGCTCACCCCTCAAGCCTCGCACGACGAGGCGGTGAGTTACTGACCTGTTACAAACCCCGCGCGGCGATGGGCCCATCCTGGCTTTGACCCTCATGCCCCGGCCTTTTCTTCCATCCGGCTGAAAGGATCTCCTTCCCGGCGGCATGTCATGGTGAGGGCCGCCGGCCCCGCCCAGGAGAACCCCATGCGCGCGCTTTGCCTCTTGCCCCTTGCCCTCTGCCTCGCCGGGCAGACTCCCAACGAGCTCCAGACCACCCAGAAGGACCAGAAATCCCTGGCGGTCACGATCTACAACAGCGACCTGGCGCTGGTGAAGGACCAGCGCACCGTGAAACTGCCCAAGGGCGACGCCATGCTCGCCTTCCAGGAAGTCTCGGCGCTCATCAAGCCGGAGACGGCCCTGCTGCGGAGCCTCACGGAGCCCAAGGGCTTCTGGGTGGCGGAGCAGAACTTCGACTTCGACCTGCTGACGCCGGAGAAGCTCCTCGACAAGTATGTGGGCCGCCAGGTCACCGTGGTCCGCCAGCAGCCCAATCCGGACGGCGCCGGCGTGAAGGAGATCCGCGAGCAGGCGACAGTGCTCTCCACCAACAACGGCGTGATCCTCCAGTACCCGGACCGCATCGAGACCGGCGTCAACGGCCGCATCGTCTACGCCGATGTGCCCGCCAACCTGCGGGCGCGTCCCACCCTCGTCATCAACCTCCACAGCGGCGCGGAGAAAGCGCAGACGCTGGAGCTGAGCTACCTCACGGGCGGCCTCAGCTGGAAGGCCGACTATGTGGCGAACCTCGCTTCCGACGAGAAGACCATGGATCTCAGCGGCTGGGTGACCCTCACCAACCAGAGCGGCATCGCCTTCCCGGACGCGACGCTGCAGCTGGTGGCGGGGGATGTGAATCGCGCGGAGCCGCAGCGTAATAGCTGGGCGGTGGGCGCGATGTCGAAGATGGCGGCCGAAGCTCCCGCTCCCCAAATGGGCGAGCAGAGCCTCTTCGAATACCACCTCTACACCCTGGACCGGCCCACGACCCTCGCCGCCAACCAGACCAAGCAGGTGGCCCTGCTCTCCGCCAGCGCCGTGCCCGTCACCAAGGAGCTGGTGCTGGAGGGCCAGCCCTACTACTACCAGTCCAGCTACGGCGAGCTGGGCGACAAACTGAAGGTGGGCGTCTTCGTCACCTTCGACAACCGGGAAGCCAACCACCTCGGCATGCCGCTGCCCAAGGGCATCATCCGCGTCTACAAGCAGGATAGCGAAGGCCGCGCGCAGTTCGTCGGCGAGGACAACATCGACCACACGCCGAAGAACGAGAATGTGCGCGTGAAGCTCGGCGAATCCTTCGATGTGACCGGCCACCGCAAGCAGACCGACTTCAAGAACCTGGGCCGCGACGACCGCCACCGCACCGTCGTCGAGGCCGCCTACGAGATCCGCCTCAAGAACGCCAAGCCCGACGCCGCCACCGTCCTCGTGCGCGAGCCCATCCCCGGCGACTGGGAGATGGTGAGCAGCAGCCTGCCCTTCACCAAACCCGCCAGCGGCACCGCCGAATTCAAAGTGCCCGTTCCCGCCGAAGGCGAAACCGTCCTCACCTACCGCGTCCGCGTGAAGTGGTAGATTCACCTCCTCCCGCCGCCCAAGGACTTTCATGCGCACCCTCCTGCTCCTCCCCTGCCTCACCCTCACCCTGGCCGCCCAGGACGCGGTTCCCGTCCAGGCGCCCATCACGAGCGTAAAGCTCTACCCGGACGAAGCCTGGGTCACGCGCGTGGGGCGCGTGCAGGCCGCGGCCGGCACGCGGCGCTACCGCATCGAAGGTCTTCCAGGCGGCCTCACGCTCGACGATGTGCAAGTGAGCGCCAAGGGACCGGCCGGCTCCCGGCTCGGCGATGTGAGCATCTCGCAGCAGGAGGTTGATGCCACCGAGACGCCTGAGTGGAAACGGATCCAAGCTGATCTCGACGCCCTCGGGGACCGCCAGGACCAGCTGGAATCCAGGATCGAGGCGGCCCATCAGGAGATCGCCTTCCTTGAAAGCCTGAAGGCCGCCCAGGCTCAGGCCGTGGACGCGAAGCTGGCCACCGCGCCACCCAGCTTCGCGCCCATCGCGGCCTTCAGCCAGGGCATGCAGGGCCGGCTGACCCAACTCCTGACCGAGGAGCGGAGGGCGAAACGTGAACTCGCCAAAGCGGGGGAGGAGCAGAAAGGCCTGGAGGCCGACCAGGCGAGCCTCAGCGCCGGGGACGCCAAAGGGTCCACGGAGGTCCTGGTCGACCTGTCCGCGTCGGCGCCAGGTCCGCTCCAGATCCAGCTCAACTACCGCACCCGCAAGGCCCATTGGAGCCCGGCCTACGAAGCGCGCCTATCGGAGGACCGCAACCGCTTGGAATTGACCCTGCTCGCGGCCGTCACCCAGGAGAGCGGCGAAGACTGGAACGGGGTCCACATGGAGATCAGCAACGCCCGGCCCAGCCGGAGCCTCGTCATGCAGCGCTATGCGGGTCCGCAGACCCTGAGTCTGGCGCCGGTGACGACCGTGATCGGGAATCTCTCGAGGGTGGATGCCACCAGCAGCACCCAGGGTCTCGACACCAGCGTGGATGCCATCCGGAGCGTTCCGACCGGTCGGGATTTCGGCAGTCTGGCCTTCCTCGCGCCTGGCGCCGCGCCCTCGGAGCCGGAAGAGGCTGGCGCGCCCTCCGCCGCCATCTTGGAAGCTTCGGGCCTGAACCTCGACTTCCGGCTGGACGGCACGCTGGATGTGCCTTCGGATGCCGATCCTCATCGCTTCAAGCTGATGGCGCAGACGCTGAAGCCGGACCTGGCCCTGGTGACCACCCCGCGGCTGGATGCCGAGGTCTATCAGGTCGCGCGCTTCCAGGACCCGGGAGGCTTGCCGATCTTCGCAGGCGCTCCGCTCGTCCAATACGCGGGAGACCAGCGCCTCGGCCAGTCGCCCCTCGCCACCCCGGCCACCGGCCAGCCCTACCAGCTGGGCTTCGGCCCCTACCGTGGCCTGCGGGTCACCTTCCGCCGCGTGGATCACACGCAGGAGACCGTGGGCGCCTTCACCAAGGAGCGGCAGTGGACCTACCGGGAGCGTGCCGAGCTCAGCTCGGAGCTGGCCGTCCCCGTGGATGTCGAAGTGCAGGATCGCGTTCTCAAATCCGGCGTCGACGCCGTGAAGGTCAACGACCTTCCCGACACCACGCCCGGCGCGAAGGAAGCGCTGCCGGGCGTGCGGTCCTGGACGGTGCATGTCGAGCCAAGCAAGACGGCCTCCGTCACCATCGCCACCCAGGTCCGTGGACCCCTGGAAGGCAGGATCGCTGGCCTGGATGAGCCGCAATGACATAATCAACGCATGCCCCTGCCCCGCCGATTCGTCGCCCGCCTCCGGCGCCTGCCGCTGCGGCTTCGGATCCCGCTGCAGGGCGGCACGGAGGGCCTGCACCCCAGCAAGCTGAAGGGCTCGGGCCTGGCCTACATTGACAACCGCCGCTACGAGCCGGGGGACGATCCTCGCTTCATCCACTGGCCGCTCACGGCGCGCATGGGCGAGCCCATCATCAAGCGCTTCGAAAGCAGCCGCGAGCTCATCCTCTGGCTCGTGGTGGACCCCTCGCCGTCGATGTTCCTCGGCGATCCGGTCTCGCCCCTGCGCTGGGCGCTGGAGATCTGCGGCGCCGCCATGGCCACGGTGCAGGCCAGCGGGGACCGGCTCGGCCTCATCGTGCCCGGCGACGCGCGCACGCCCGCGCTGCGCCTCGCGCCCCGGCGCGGGCGCGCCCACGGCCTGCGCCTGCTGGAGAAGCTCATCGCGCGCGGGCCGGCGCTGCCGAAGCCCGAGGATTGGGCCGAGGCCCTCGGCCATTGGGGCGAGCACGGCCGCGGCCACCGGCTCTGGCTGATGAGCAACGGCGCCGGGCTCCAGGGCCTCGCGCCAATCCTCAAGCCCCTGGCCGTGCGCCACCGGCTCATCTGGTTCGAGCCGCAGCTGCCTCCCTCGAAGCGCGCGGCCACCTGGCCGGACCCGGCCTTCTCCGCCAAGGTGGAGCGCGTGCGCTGGGACATCCGCGCCGATCCCGTGGCCAAGCTGGGCGCGTGGCTCAAAGGTGGTGGCGCATGAGCGCGTGTTCAACCGCGAAGACGCGAAGCACGCGAAGAAAAGCTGTTCTTTGCGCGCTTTGCGTCTTCGCGGTTCGACCCCTTTTCGCCGCGCCCACCTGGAAGGCGCCGGTGTCGCTGCCCTTCGGGCAGCGGTCGGTGCTGGAGCTGCGGGAGGAGGATCCCGCGGCCGCGCCCATCCCGCGCCCGGCAGTGGAGGACACACTCGGGGATCTGAAGCTCCGCGCGGTGGAGCCCAGCGCCGATGGACGCGGGTGGCGCTTCACGGTGCAGCCGCTGCAACCGGGACTCGCGGTGGTGAAGGCCCTCGATCTCGGCGATGGGCGCCGCGCGCCGGAGCTGCGCGTGCCCGTCCTCCGCACGACGGCGTACGGCTCGCCCTGGGTCGGCTACGGCGGCGGCCGCGAGGACAACCTGCCGGAGATCCCCTTCCCCTGGGCCTGGGCGAGCCTGCTGCTCGCGCCGTTCCTCGCGCTGGCCGGCTTCCTCGCCTGGCGCTGGCGGCGCCGCGCAGGCAGGCGGGTCTACGCGCGATCGCGGAAACAGTTCCTCGCGGCCTGGCCGCCGAAGGCGAAGGACCGCGCGTCGCTTGACCAGGCGCATGGCATCGGACGGAACCTCCTCGCCGCCGCCTTCGGCGAGCCCAGCCGCGGCTGGGGCGCGCCGGATTTCAAGAAGGCGCGGCTCGACGCGTGGGCCCAGTGGGCCGAGAGCCTCGACGCGGCGCGGTTCGCGCGGAGCGAGCCCCCCTTCCCCGACCCCGCCGCGCTGCTCGCGCCCCTGGAACTCGAGATGAGGGGGAAGCGATGATCGCCTTCGCCTTCCCTTGGCTGCTCCTGCTCCTGCCGCCGGCGGCCTATTTCGGATGGCGCGCGGCCTACCGCTGGGGCGTGCCCTCCTCCCGGCCCAGCTCGCGCCTCGCGCGTCTCACGGCGCACCACCTGCCCCCCGCCCTCGCGGTTCTGCTCGCCCTCGCCGCCGCGGGCCCGGAATGGCGCAAGCCGGCCGAAGGCGTGGCCCCGGCGGTGGACTTCGCCGTCGTGCTGGACGGCTCCAGCTCCATGCGCATCCTCGACGACGGCCACGAGGACCGCTGGCACGCGGCGCGGCGCCTCCTCATGGACTTCATCAGCGGCCGCCCCCACGACCGTTTCGCCCTCGTGCTCTTCAGCGCCCATCCGGTCACGCTGTCGCCCCTCTCCTCCGACCACCTGCGCCTGGAGCGGACCCTCGCCGCGCTCAACCTCGACGACCGAGACGACGGAACGGCCATCGGCTCCGGCCTGCTCACCGCCGTGCGGCGCCTCGCCGACAGCCCCGCGCGCTCCCGCGCCATCCTGCTCCTCACGGACGGCGCCCAGAACCGCGGCCGGGTGACGCCGCTCGAAGCCGCGCAGGAAGCGGCCCAGAGCGGCATCCGCATCTACGCCGTCGGCATCGGCCACAGCGGAGAGAGCCTCGTGCCCATCGAAGGCGGCGGCAAGGTCTGGCTCCATGTGGACACGGACCCCGACACGCTGAAGCAGGTCGCCGCCGCGACGGGCGGCGAATTCTTCGAGGCCAAGGATCCGGCCGGGCTCGCCCGCGCGTTGCAGTCCGTGAACCGCCTCGAGACCACCGCGCTGCCGGTGGACGCGCCCACGGTCGCGATCCCACTGGCCAAGTGGCTGCTGCTCGCCGCGGCCCTCCTCGCCGCGCCCCTAGCCGCCGATCTGGCCCGCAAGCGCGGCAAGGCGAGGCCGGCCTGGATGGAGGCGCCGTGATCACGCACCCGCTCCTCCTCCTGCCCTTCGGGGCCGCGGCGCTGCTGGCGCTCGGCTTCGGCGCATGGAGCGCGTGGCGGCCCGGCAACGGCGTCCGCGTCGTGGGACAGCATCCGGGATGGCAGGGCCTCGGCCTCGCGCTCGTGATCGCGGGGCTGGGCCTCGGCCTGTCGGGCCCGCGCTGGGGCAGGCCCGAGGTCGCCCAGCTCACGGTGCAGGTGCTCGTAGACAGCAGCAAGTCCATGGGTGTCGCCGACGCGGGCGGGCAGACGCGCCTTGACGCCGCCACCGCCTTCCTTGACCGGCTCTGGTCCTCGCCCACGCCCGGCGCGGCCTGGGGGCTGGACGCGCTCACGGGCGACCTCGTGCCGCTGCTGCCGCCCGGCGAAGACCGCACCCTGCTGCGCGAGACGCTGCTCGCGATCAAGCCGGGCGACCTCGGCGCGCCAGGCTCCAGCTTCGGGCGCGGGCTCGAACAGGCCGCCTCCGAAGTGGACAAGGGGCGGCCTGCTGTTCTGCTGCTGCTCAGCGATGGCGAAGAGACCTGGGAATCCGAAAGCGACGCCTCGCAGCGAGCGCTCGCCGCATTGAAGAAGGCCAAGCTTCCGCTCTACGCCGTCGTTCTCGGCGGCACGAGCCCCCAGCCTGTGCCCGGCGCGACCTCGGCGGATGGCAAGGAGATGAGCAGCTCGGCGCGGCCGGATTTCCTGAAACAACTCTGCGAAGGCAGTGGCGGCAAACTGCTCACGAC
>DATJFC010000334.1:0-5084 GCA_035495995.1 Holophagaceae bacterium | reverse complement strand
TGTCGCCAGCGCCCTTGCTCTTCAGGTCGGAGAACACCTTGATGATGCCGACGACGGTGCCGAGCAGACCGATGAAGGGGGCCAGCGCGCCGATGGTGGCGAGGATGCTCATGCCCTTCTTGAGGAGCTCGGTGACCTCGGCGGTGCCGCGCTCGATGGCGCGCTCCACGGGCTGGATCACGTCATGGTTGGGGTTCATCGTCTTGAGCTGCTTCTCGTACTGGAAGATGTCCAGGCCGTGCTTCAGCACGAGGGCGACGTGGCTCTTGTTGTGGGTGGTGGCGGCGCGCTTGGCGGCCTCGAAGTCCCCGCGGCGGAGCGTGTCCATGAACAGCTTGAGGAACTTCTCGGAAGCCGAGTTGCTCTGCGAATACATGATGAAGCGCTCGATGGCCGTCCAGATCTGGAGGGCGAGGAGGATCACCAGGATCGAGATGATGCACTTGTTGAAGAGGGAGGCTTCCCTCCAGATGCTGGCGACATTGAAGGAGGTGTCGTCCAGGAGGCCGAGGGGGAGAGTCAGCAGGTTCATGGGTCGGGTTCCTTAGGGGTGTGAAGAGGGTTTGAGATCGGAGATCGGTGTCAGGGCTTGGCCGCGGGCGCCGCCTGGGGGGCCGGCGCTTCGGAGAGAGACTCGATGGAGGGCGAGAGCGTCTCGGCGCCGGCGGGCGTCTCGGCCGCCTTGCCCTGATGCTCCAACCTGTGGTCCCGGCTGCAGAGCAGGACGCCCACGAGGACGGCCACGCCCAGGACGGCGAAGAGGCGGGCGAACGGGTTCGTCTTCACACGGGCCTCACTGGAGCCTGAAGTTCATGTTGATCTTGAAACGGGCGTACTGGGGAACCCCGTTCTGCAGGAGCGGAGCGAACCGCCACCGCATCGCGTAATTCTCAGCGTAGACGCGGAGCAGGGCCGGGCCCTCAACGGCATGGGCGGCGGTGGGGACGCCGTCGGGGCCGATGTTGACTTCAACGACCACCGTGCCCTGGACATGGGCCATCTTGGCCATGGGGGGATAGGGAGGCTGAGGCGGCTGGTTCGTCACCCGCACATTGCTGAACTCCACATCGCGCACCTGGCCGGTGCCGCCGATGACGCCGGTTGGATCTCCGCCTTGCTTGCCGCCGGTCTGTCCGGGGGGCTCAAGGGGCTTCTCCTGGCTCTTGTCCTCCTTGGGGAGCTCCTTCGGGGTGTCGGGCACGATGTCCTTCACCACGGGCTGCACCGGCTGCGTCTTGGTCGGAGGAGGAGGAGGCGGCGGCGGAGGCGGCGGCGGAGGCGGCGGAGGCGGCGGCGCGTCCTCGGTGAGCGTCACGCCCACGGCCTTCTGGAGCTGCTTCACCACGCCGGTCTGCTTCATGATGTACCAGCCGCCCCAGGCAAAGCCCGTCCAGACCAGGACGGTCAGCGGGATGCTGACGAGGGGATTCGCGCCCTGCACGGCCCTGTTGCCGGAAGTGAGCGAGGATTTGTAGACCAAATCCTCCAAACTCTCGGCCTTGACGGGCGCCTTGCCCGGCGGGGCCTTTCTGGGATCGTTGCTCATGCGCCTCCCTTGGAATTCCAAAGTAGAAAAGGAGCCCTGGCGGCAGGCCCTGCCGTCGAGGCTCCATTGCAGGTGAAGAGATAAAGATCTGGGTGTGACCCAACGGCTAAGATGACAAGAGTAATTAAGGCCGTCAAGGCCGCGGACCTCAGCGGATGCCTCTGTTTCCGGGCGTGTTGGCAAAAGTTCCGCGTCCATGACACGGATGCTCCGGCGCCCCGTACCCACTGGTT
Organism: Holophagaceae bacterium; assembly: GCA_035495995.1. GTDB lineage: Bacteria > Acidobacteriota > Holophagae > Holophagales > Holophagaceae > JAFDVN01. Next base: position 3,305 of record DATJFC010000334.1, on the reverse strand, counting down.
TTTTGACCCTCGGATCGGCATGATCGTCACTCGTTTGTCACACGACTCCCCGCCCCTTTTCAGCAGCGCCGTGGAGGCGAAAGAGGGGGACGCCCGCGCGACCTCCTTCGGGACCTCCCACGGCGCGATCCGCACGCCCGCCTTCATGCCCGTGGGCACGCAGGGCACGGTGAAGGGCGTCACGCCCGAGCAGCTGCGCGAGATCGGGCCGCAGGTTGTCCTCGGCAACACCTACCACCTCGGCCTGCGCCCCGGCGACGCGCTCATCGCGAAGCTCGGCGGCCTCCACAAGTTCATGGACTGGGACGGCCCCATCCTCACGGACTCGGGCGGCTTCCAGGTCTTTTCGCTTTCCGGCCTGCGGAAGATCACCGAAGAAGGCGTGAAGTTCCAAAGCCACATCGACGGGTCCGAGCATTTCCTGAGCCCCGAGCGCAGCATGGAGATCCAGGCGAACCTGGGCTCGGACATCGTCATGGCCTTCGACGAATGCCCGCCGGGCCGCACGGAACGCATGGGGCTCGAGGCGAGCATGGCCCGCACCACGCGGTGGCTGGCGCGATGCCGGGCCTTCCCGCTGAAGGACCACCAAGGCCTCTTCGCCATCAACCAGGGCGGCACCCATCTCGACCTGCGCCGCCGGCACCTGGCGGAAGCGATGGACCTGGACGCGAAGTCGCCCTTCCAGGGCTTCGCCGTCGGGGGCCTCAGCGTCGGCGAGCCCAAGCCCGAGATGAACGCGACGCTGGCCGAGTTCGTGAAGGAACTGCCAGAAGGCCGGCCCCGCTACCTCATGGGCGTGGGCACGCCGGAGGACCTCCTCTTCGGCATCGAGCAGGGCGTGGATCTCTTCGATTGCGTGCTGCCGACGCGGGAAGCGCGGCACGGCCGCCTGCTCACCTCCCGCGGCCGCCTCAACATCAAGAACGCCCGGCACCGGGAGGAGGACGCGCCCGCGGACCCGGCCTGCAACTGCTACACCTGCCGCCGCTTCAGCCTGGCCTACCTGCACCACCTCTTCCGGGCCGGGGAACTGCTGGCCTTCACGCTCAATTCCATCCACAACCTGAGCTACACTGTGGGGCTTACCCGCGCCGCGCGTGAGGCCCTGTTGGACGGGACCTTCCTGGACTTCGCCCGGCGCACGCGCGCGGGCTGGACTTCCGAGGAGCCCTAGATGATGTTCGCCTTACTGCAGCAGGCCCCGGCGGGTGGACCCCCGGGCTGGACCAATTTCGTCTTCATCGGCGGCATGGGCCTGCTCTTCTACTTCCTCCTCATCCGTCCCCAGGGCAAGGCCCGCAAGGAGATGGAAGCCCGCCTCTCCAAGCTGAAGGCCGGCGACGAGGTCGTCCTCGGCTCAGGGCTCTACGCCACCATCGAGCGCGTGGACGAGAAGGACGCCAAGATCCTCTACCTCAAGCTCGGTTCCAGCGTCGTCAAGGCCAAACGCCAGGCCGTCGTAGCCCTGGCCGCCGAGAACCAGCAGGACTGACATCAGGCGTCAGGCGTCAGGCGTCGGGCCGCAATGCAGAATGTGCGACCCGAAGCCCGAAGCCCGAAGCCTGAAGCCCGCTTCACCGGAGCCCCGATGAGCAAGCGCACCTTCTGGCGATTCTTCACCACCATCCTGATCGGCCTCGGCTGCGCGTACTTCTTCGTGCCGCTCACGAAGGTCCGCCTGGGCCTCGACCTGCGGGGCGGCGTCCATTACGAGCTGGAGATCCAGGGCAACGAGGCCCTGGAATCCGATCTGCGGGACAACAAGGACCGCTTCCAGGACAAGCTCCGGGAACGCGGCTTGCCCGGCGCCACCCTGATCGTGGACAACGGCGGCCTGCGGGTCGACGGCGTGGACGCCTCCCAGCAGGAGCTCGTGCAGCGGGTGGTCTCCAACCTGTCGAACGGCTACACGCTGAAGAAGGACGGCGCCGTCCTCCGCCTCGAGCAGAAGCCCGACTACCAGAAGGGCCTCGTGGATGACGCCGGCAAGCGCGCCATGCAGATCATCGAGAACCGCATCAACCAGTTCGGCGTGGCCGAGCCCGAGATCACGCGCGCCGGAGCCGACGGCACCCGCATCGTCGTGGAGCTGCCCGGCGTCGAGGAAGGCGACCGCGACCGCATCAAGGGCCTCCTGAGCACGCCCGGCCGCCTGGAACAGCGGCTCCTCGGCAACCCGGCCGACAAGCAGATGTACTTCCCGACCAAGGACGCGGCGCTCCAGCACTTCAACGGGACCATCCCGCCGGAGTTCGAGCTCTTCCCCGACATCGAAACGCCCCATGGCGCGCCGAAACCCGTCAATGTGAGGCCCGGCGAGGAGCCGATCCGGCAGTGGGTGCTCGTGGAGTCCCGCCAGGGCCTGGACGGCGCCGACATCATCGACGCGAGCCGCGGCCAGGACCCTAACACCGGGGCCAACGAGGTGAACTTCACCCTGAACACCAAGGGCGCCACCGACTTCGCGAACCTGACCGGCATCGCCTCCGACCAGAACCGGCTCATGGCCATCATCCTGGACCACCGGATCATCAGCATCCTGTCGGCCCACGAGAAGATCTACGGCGGCGCGGTGCGCATCAGCGGCTCCTTCACCCCCCAGGAGGCGGACGACCTCGCCCTCCAGCTCCGCAGCGGCGCCATGAAGGCCTCCATGCACTTCCTGGAGCAGAGCGAGGTGGGCGCGTCCCTGGGCCGCGACTCCATCCACGCCGGCGTGCGGGCGAGCCTCATCGGCTTCCTCACGATCATCGCGTTCATGGTCCTCTACTACAAATGGTCGGGCTTCAACGCCATCGTGGCCCTCAGCGTGAACCTCATCGTCATGCTGGGCCTGCTGGGCTCCTTCCACGCGACGCTGACGCTGCCCGGCATCGCGGGCTTCGCCCTCACCATCGGCATGGCGGTGGACGCGAACATCCTCATCTTCGAGCGCATACGCGAGGAGCTGGACCACGGGAAATCCGTGCCCGGCGCCATCGACTCGGGCTTCAACAACGTGTTCTGGACCATCGTGGACGCCCACGTGACCCAGCTCGTCGCCGCCCTCCTGCTCTTCATGTTCGGCACCGGCCCGGTCAAGGGGTTCGCCGTGGCGCTGGCCGTGGGCGTGTCCGCGAGCCTCTTCACGAGCATCTACGTGAGCCGGTTCATCTACGACTGGATCCTGGAGCGGCATCCGGGAACCAAGACCCTTTCGGTGTAGGGGAGCAGCCATGCGCGTATTCCACAACCTCCCCCATTTCGACTTCATGCGCTGGAAGGGCCTTGCCCTCTCCATCAGCTGGGGCATCATCCTCGTC
>DATJFC010000333.1:0-8181 GCA_035495995.1 Holophagaceae bacterium | reverse complement strand
TTCGCCGACGACCTGCCCGCCGCGGGCGCGAAGGCCTCCGCTCCCGCCCAGCCGGATGCCGTCTCCTCGGGGCTCGTGCCGCTCGCCGAAGCGGATGCCTGGGACCGGATCGTCAAGCGCTGCCTCCATTGGGATGTCTACCACCTCGCCGCCTACCACCGCGTGGCGGCGGTGACGGATGGCGGGGAGCCCTTCCTGTTCTGGTTCGAGGCGGACGGGGCAACGGCCTGCGTCCCCTTCCTGCGGCGTCCGATAGATCCGTCCCTCGCGGGCGATCGGGCGCGCTTCGACGCGAGCTCCGCCTACGGCTACCCCGGCCCCATCGCCTCCTGCTCGGAAGCGCCGAATGCGACCTGGCGCGGCGCCTTGCAGGACCATTTCCGGAAAGCGCTGTCCGACGCGGGAATCGTGGCGGCCTTCATCCGGCATGAAAGCCGCGCGGCGGACATCTGGCTGGTCGACGGCCTGGGGGAGACCCTCGAAGCCGGCCCCACCGTGATGCTGGACCTGGCGGGGAGCGACGAGGATCGTGCCGCTCGCCTGGGGCAGAAACACCGCTACGAGGTGCGCCGGGCGGAACGCGACGGCCTGCGGGTCGTGGAAGCCAGCGAGGACGAGGACTACGAGGCGTTCGCCGGGCTCTACGGCGCGACGATGGAACGGCTGGGGGCCACCGCCTACTACCGCTTCCCTTTGGATTACTTTTTCAAGCTGCGGGACGCGCTGGGCGATCACCTGCGGCTGCTCTTCACGGTGGACGCCTCGGGCGAGCGACTCGCCGGCGCGCTGTTCTTCCTCACGCCCGGGATCGTGCAGTACCACCTGAGCGGTCGGAAGGCCGGCCCGGAGGCCACCTTCGCCATGCGCCCGCTCCTGGACGCGGGGGCGAAACTCGGGGCCGGGCAGGGCGCTCGCTGGATGCACCTCGGCGGCGGGCTCGGCGGCCGGCAGGACGGTCTCTTCGCGTTCAAGGCCAGCGTGACCGGGGGGCGCAGCCGGTTCCTCACGACGCGGTGGATCGTCGATCCCGCGGGCTACGCGGCGATCTGCGAACGGGCCGTCCGCATCCGCGGAGGGGCAGGGGATCCTTCTTTCTTCCCGGCCTATCGCGCGCCGGTCCGCAAGGACCCCTGAAGTTCAGGGCGCCGGCCGCACCTTCACGACGCTGCCTTCCTCCAAGCCCCAGGCTGACTGGAGGTCCTTGGGGATGGCGATGAGCGACTCCTCCATGGCGGCGAACTGCACGCCCTCCACCGCGGGTCCTTGGCCCCACATGAGGCGGAGGCGCTCGATGCCCATCTGGTAGGGGCCCATGGCACGCCAGTGTTGCTCGTGGCGCTGGGCCACTTCGAGATGGTTCGCCTTCTTGAAGAGGCCGCCTTTGAGCGTCGTGACCCGGAGCGTGAGCTCGGGCTGGAGGGCCTCCAGGCGGCCGGCCTCCTTCAGGGTGGCCGCGGCCTGGAGCACCGCCACATCGTTCAGGCCGGTGGCGTCCATGATGTCCTGGAAGCTGCGGAAGCCGTCCATCCATGGGACGACCTTCTTGTCCTCTCCGTAGATCTTGAGGCCCTGCAGCAGCGCGTCCCCCGTCACCGTCGGAGAGGGCACGGCGGAAAGCTCGGGGAAGAGGCTCTGGAGCCGCTTCCGCGAATCGCTGACGCGGGCGGAGTCCATCACGAGATCCTGCACGGAGCGCCGGATGGTGGTGGGCGCGGCCACGGTGGAGGCGACGAAGTCGAAGCTGCCGCTGGTCCACTCCAGGATCTGGTAGGCGGCCATCTCGCCCTTGTCGGTCTGCGTCTCGGCGTGGATCACTTCGCCGTTCACGAAATGGAGGACGCCCTGGCTCTTGCCCGAGATGATCTTCAGCATGCCGGTCTTGCGGTTGACGTTCAGGAGCTGAGACACGTCGATGAGCGAGATGCTCTCCAGGTTGCCCTTGAGGTTGGACATCAGGCCTGCCCTCCCCGGAGGGCGGCGAGCATCTCTCCGACGGCGCGTTCCATGCCCACGACCACGGCGCGGCTGATGAGGCTGTGGCCGATGTTCAGCTCCTCGACTTCGGGGATGGCGGCGATGGGGCCGACGTTGCGGAGGTCGAGGCCGTGGCCCGCGAGCACCCGCAGGCCCAGCCGCTGGGCGAGGCGCGCGGCCTCCCGCAGCTTGCCGAGCTCGACCGAGGGATCGGCGCCGTAGGGCAGGTCGGAGTAGGCGCCGGTGTTCAGCTCGATGGCGTCCGCCTCAAGCTTGGCGGCCATTTTCACCTGGTCGAGCACCGCGTCGATGAAAAGGCTCACGCGGATGTCGGCGGTCCGGTACTCGCGCACGATGGTCTTGAGGCTGGCCTGGAGGAAGACCGCGTCCAGGCCGCCTTGGGTCGTGAGCTCCTCGCGGGTCTCGGGCACGAGCGTCACCCAGGCCGGCTTGAGGGGCACGACGGCGTCGAAGGCCTCCTGGGTGGCGGCGCATTCCACATTCAAGGGCACGGCGAGCACCTGTTTCAGGACGCGGATGTCCCGGTCCTGGATGTGCCGCCGGTCGCCGCGGAGATGGACCGTGATGCCCTCTGCGCCCGCGCTCTGGGCGAGAAGCGCCGCAGCCACGGGTTCCGGCTCGCGGCCGCCACGGGCCTGCCGGAGAGTGGCGACATGGTCGATGTTCACGCCCAGACGGGTCATCGGCGGTATTTTTCCTCTAAAAAACAAGGATGCCAGAAAAAGGACGCCGCCCGGCCCTGAATCACAAGGGTGTCACAGGCCCAGGTCCGACCGGGCGGCCGCCTCCAACTCCACCAAAGCCTGGTCCACCCAAGCTTTGTGGGGCGCCTCCACCATGAGACGGAGCTTGGGCTCCGTGCCGCTCCATCGGATGACTTGGCGGGCCTGGACGCCGTGCCGGGCCTCCACTGCGGCCATGGCCCTCCTGAGGGCGTTCATGGTTTCCACCGGGCGCCGTTCCCGGGCCACGACATTCACGAGCCGTTGGGGCCATGGCACGAAAGTCCAGGAAAGGCGTTCCGCGCGGGGGCGGTGGACGAGGGCCCTCAGGATGGAGAGGGCCGTGGCGAGCCCATCACCGCTGGGGCAGACGCGCTTCTGGATGAGGTGGCCGCTGGCTTCCGCGGCCAGGTCCCAGCCGCGGACGGCCAGTTCCCGGAGCAGGAACTTGTCGCCCACGGGCGTGCGGACGAAGGGGATGCCGGCCGCGTTCAGCGCGGCTTCAAGACCGCCGTTGGTCATCACGGTGCCCACCACGCCAGGCGGGGGGTCGTTCGAGGCGATGCGGTCCTGCGTCAGCAACCAGAGCATCTGGTCTCCGTCCAGGACACGGCCGGAGCGATCCACCATCAGGCAGCGGTCCCCGTCGCCATCGAAGGCCAGGCCGAAATCGGCCCGGTGTCCGGTCACCGCCGCTTTCAGGGCCTCTAGATGCGTGGAGCCCACACCCACATTGATGCGCGCCCCGTCGGGCTCCTCGGCCAGCCAATGGAGGCCCGGGCCCCGGAGGAGCCGCCTGGCGCTGGGGCCCGCGGCGCCATGGGCGCAATCCACGACGATCCCGAGCCCTTCGGGCAGGTCGAGCCCCTCGAGGTGCCGCAGGTAGGGCTCGAGGCTTTCCGATGCGGTCGCGATGGTTTCGATCCCGGGCTCGGCCTCCTGCTCGAAGGCGGCCTCGATGGCCCGCTCCTCTTCTTCGGAAAGTTTTTCCCCCACGCTGTTGAAGCCCTTGAGGCCGTTGTCTTCGGGGGGGTTGTGGCTGGCGCTGAGCATCAGGCCCCAGGCGGGCGCGCCCCCGCGCGTGGACTGCTCCACCGTCCAGGCCACGGCGGGCGTGGGCGCGAGTCCGAGCACGCGGACTTCCAGCCCTGTTCCAAGGCCCTGATGGAAGGCGGCCCAGAGCGGCTCGGAGCTGAGCCGGGGATCCCAACCCACGATGAGCCGCCGGATGCCGCGCGCGCGGGCCACGCGGCCCCATGCGCCGCCCCAACGGACGCTCTCTTCGAGCGTGAGCGGGGAGTGGTAGGCGTGGCCGCGGACGCCGTCGGTGCCGAAGTGTTTCAAGGGCATCCCGGAAGTGTAGCCTCGTGGCTGCGGAAGATCCGAGCCCCGAGGGCCGCGGCCTCCGCATGGAGCGCGGCCGTGAGGCCGTCCCGCTCCGCCGGCGGAAGGTCCGGGAGGCCGGCTTTCCAGGCGGTGAAGCGCTTGCGGGAGACGCCGACGCAGAGGCGGCCCGGCACCCCGGGCAGGGCCTTCCAGAGCGCGCCGTCTTCGAGGAAGGTCGTCCCGAACCCGAAGCCCGGATCCAGCGCCACGCGCGTTTCCGCGATGCCCGCGCCCAGAAGGCGCGCGCGAACCTCGCTGAGCTCGGCGAGCGCGCGGTCCGCGGTCGTCTCGCCCTGCGTCTCGTAGGGCGGCATCACGAAGCGCCCGCCGTCCATCCGGCTCCTCATGGCGATGAGGCCGCAGCCGCGCTCCGCCGCCAAAGCCAGCATCGCCGGGTCGCGGAAGCCCGCCACGTCGTTGAGGACCGCCGCGCCGAGCTCAAGGGCCGCTTCCGCGACCCCCGCGCGCCGCGTGTCGACGCTGAGCGGGACTCGGGGCAGTTCATCGCGGAGCAGGCGGAGCGCCGGGCGGAGCCGCTCCCACTCCACCGCTGGATCCAGCGGCGCCGCGCCGGGGCGGGTGCTTTCCGCGCCGAGATCGAGCATCCGGAAGCCCTTCGCCAGGAGGCGCCGGGCCTGGGCGAGCGCGGCTTCGGGCGCGGCGTGGCGGCCGCCGTCGCTGAAGGAATCCGGTGTGAGGTTCAGGACGCCGATGAAATGAGGGCCTTCCGCGAGGAAGGCCCTCCAATCAAAAACCGCTGCGCTCACGCAGGATTCAGCGCCGGGTCCAGCCCGGGGTCCGCGTCGTTGCCGCCGTCCACGGCCGGGGCGGTTGGCCCGTCGCCGGAGACGCGGGGAGGCAGCGTGCCGCCCTTCATCAGGATGTCCACATCGTTGCCGTCCAGGGTCTCCCGGATCAGCAGGGCTTCGGCGACCGCCACGAGGGCGCCTCGCTTCTCGAGGATGATGCGCTTGGCCCGCTCGTAGTTGCGCATGACGATGTCGTGGACTTCCGCGTCGATGGTGCGGGCGGTCTCTTCGGAGATGTCCCGGCGCTGGTTGAAGTCGCGGCCGATGAAGATCTCGTGCTGCTCGCCGCCGTAGTTCAGCGGCCCCAGCTTCTCGCTCATGCCGTACTGGGTGACCATGGACTTCGCCATGTCCGTCGCCTGCTGGATGTCGTTGCTGGCGCCGGTGGAGAACTGGTTGAAGAAGATCTCCTCGGCGATGCGGCCGCCCATGCAGATGGCGATGCGCCCCTCCATGAACTCCTTGGTGACGTTGTAGCGGTCCCGCTCGGGCAGCTGCCAGGTGACGCCCAGGGCGCGGGCCCGGGGGATGATGGTGACCTTGTGCAGCGGGTCCGCGCCGGGGATGGCCGCGGCGAGGATGGTGTGGCCCGCCTCGTGGTAGGCCGTGACTTTCTTGTCGTCCTCGGTCATCACCATGGAGCGGCGTTCGGCGCCCATGTAGACCTTGTCCTTGGCGTTCTCGAAATCCGACATCTCCACCCACTTCTTGTTGGTGCGGGCGGCGTAGAGGGCGGCCTCGTTGCAGAGGTTGGCCAGGTCCGCGCCGGCGAAGCCGGGGGTGCCGCGGGCGATGACTTCCAGGTCCACGTCCGGGGCCAGGGGGATCTTGTTGGCGGTGTGCACCTTCAGGATCGCCTCGCGGCCCAGGCGGTCGGGGCGCTGCACGGCGATGCGGCGGTCGAAGCGGCCGGGGCGGAGCAGGGCGGGGTCCAGCACGTCGGGGCGGTTCGTGGCGGCGATGAGGATGATGCCCTCGTTGCCTTCGAAGCCGTCCATCTCCACGAGGAGCTGGTTCAGGGTCTGCTCGCGCTCGTCGTGGCCGCCGCCCAGGCCGGCGCCGCGGTGGCGGCCGACGGCGTCGATCTCATCGATGAAGATGATGCAGGGCGCGTTCTTCTTGCCCTGCTCGAAGAGGTCGCGCACGCGGCTCGCGCCCACGCCCACGAACATCTCGACGAAGTCCGAGCCGGAGATGGAGAAGAACTGGACCTTGGCCTCGCCGGCGATGGCGCGGGCCAGGAGGGTCTTGCCGGTCCCGGGAGGACCGACGAGCAGCACGCCCTTGGGGATCTTGCCGCCCAGCTTGGCGAACTTGCCCGGGTCCTTGAGGAAGTCGACGATCTCCTTCAGCTCTTCCTTGGCCTCTTCGCAGCCGGCCACATCCGCGAAGGTGACGCGCTTGGCGTTGGCCGAGAGGCCCTTGGCCTTGGCCTTGCCGAAGGAGAGGGCCTTGTTGCCGCCAACCTGGGCCTGGCGCATGAAGAAGAACCAGAGCGCCACGAAGACGATCAGCGGGCCCCAGAAGAGCAGGTAGACGGACCAGGAATTGTCGGAGGGCTTCTGGGCGCTGAATTCGTCCAGCTGGCCTTCCTGCTTCCAGGAGAGGATCTTCGCGCCCAGGTCCTGCATGGGCGGCGCGATGGTCTTGAACTTGTCGACATCCTGGCCCTGGGCGTTCTTCACCGGCTGGCGGTAGGTGCCCTCGAGGTCCAGCCCCGACAGCGTGACGGTCTTGTACTTGCCCGCCTGGCCATCCATGTAGAAGGTCGAGAAGGGGATGTCGTTCACCCGCGTCGTGGGCGGGAACATGCGGAACACCAGGACCAGCAGGGCGATGATGCCCAGCCAGACGAGGACGCTCTTCATCATCGAGTTCAAAGGCGGCTCCTTGGGCTTTTACGGCCCATGGAAGATTCTACAGCCTTAAGGACAAGGCGCAGGGACCTTCCTGTTCAGACCGTTCGATGCAGGAAGGCGCCGTTTGGTTCAAGGCGGAGGTGGAAATTCCCCCACGCCATGACGCCTTCGTGACGATCCAGGCTTTCAAGGACCCACGGCGCGAGGGCGCGGAGGGCCGTCGCCTCCCGGGGCCAGCCCAGGTCCCGGAAGGCCAGTTCCAACGCCGCCCGCAGCCGCGCCTCGCCCCAGCCTTCCCGCGCGAGCCAGAGATGGCCCGCCTCCACCCGCCAGCGCGCGCCTTGATCCGCGCGCAGGGCCGCTTCCGCCAGCTCCTTCAGCTCGCGCACCTGGAGGTGCGTCTCCCAGAGGTGGCGGTCCAGCAGGGGCGCCTCTTCGCGGATGGATTGGAGCAGCTTCCGCCAGCGGTTGCGGGCTGTGAATGGGTCGTCGTTGCTGGCGTCCTCGCGCCAGGGGAGGTCTTTGCCCGCCAGGTAGCGTCGCAAAGCATCGCGGCGGCATTCGATGAGCGGCGACCAGCGCAGGCCCTGCCTCGCGGGCAGAGGCATGAGCGCGCCCGCGCCGCCGCCTCTCTGAAGGCGGAGCAGGACCGTCTCCGTGTGGTCGTCCTGTGTGTGCCCGGTGGCGATGGCCGCGGCCCCGGCGGCCTCGGCCTCCGCCTGCAGCCAGGCCCACCGCAGCTCCCGCGCCGCGGTTTCGAGCCCGAGCCCCGCGCGGTCCGCGTGGCCCTTCACATCGAGACAGGCCTCCGCCAGGTCGAGGTCGAGATTCCGCGCCAGGTCCCGCACGAAGGCCGCGTCCTCGGCGGACTCGGGCCGCAGGCCGTGGTCCGCGTGGGCGAGGCTGAGCTCCAGCCCGAGGCTCTTCCTCAGCGTCCACAGCATCGCGAGGAGGGCCGTGGAATCGCCGCCGCCGCTGACCGCGACGAGGACGCGGCACCCTTCCACGCCGTCTTCGCGGCGGCGGACTTGAGCGAGCACATCCGTCTCGAAACGATTCATGGCCGGCCAGCGTCTGCCGGCTTCAGGCTGCCGGAAGGGCGGAGGCCTCGTCCCACCTTCGGCGGCCGGGCGTTCATCGCAGGCGGGCGGCCAAGTCCAGCAGCGCCTGGGGCACGGGCTTGTCGCAGAACAGCGCTTCGGCCCAGTCGCACATGAGGATCGAGGCCCAATGCATGGCGCGGCCTTCGACGCCGCGGCGGAAGGCGGGGTGCGCGATGCGCGTCGGCGGCTTGGAGGGGTCGTCCGAGAACTGGCTGCCGAAAGCGTCGAAGGCCCCCATGCGGCGTTCCCACTGCCCGCTCACATCGAAGAGCAGGTTCGGCGTGCCGGGGTTCTCGCCGCCCACCCA
>DATJFC010000332.1:0-3222 GCA_035495995.1 Holophagaceae bacterium | reverse complement strand
GGGGATATGCGCACGGGCTTCCTCTGGTACATCCCGGTCGTGATCCTCTGCTGGCTGCTGGGCCTGGCCGTGGAGCGCTTCGTATCCACGCCCTGCGAGCGCTGGCTGAAGGGGCGGATGCTGAAGGGGGCCTCGCTTTAGCGGGGCCGCAGCTCCAGCACCCGCACTTCGAAGGGCGCCAGCTGGATTTGCGTCGCGTGGCCGGCCTCGAAGCTCTGCGCGGGGCGGGCGGCATCGGCCTTCCAGGGGCTTCGGCCCTCCCAGCGCGCCGGCGCGCCAGCGGGCAGCTCGAGTGCCCTGGCGGGATCGACCGCCATCGGCTGCGCTTTGTCTGAGGGGTTGCGCAGCACGAGGATGGCCAGCCCCGGCGACCAGGAGGCCCAGCCGTAGACCTGGAGCAGGCGCGGGTCGCCGCCGATCCAGTGGGTGTCCACCAGTTGCGGCGCGCGGGCGCGGGACCAGCGGGCGGCTTCGGCGAGGGTGTCCCAGTCGCTGGGCGAGAGCAGCGAAGGCGTGATGTAGAGCTCCTGCAGCTGCGTTCCGCCGCCGAAGAAGTCGTGCACCTCGTCCGCGAAGTCGTGGCCGGGGTCCGTGTCCAGGTGCCGCGCGTGGCGGGCGTAGACGAGGCCGTGGAGCATGAGCGCGTTGAGCGGGAAAAGCGGGCCCGCCTGCACGACGCCCTGGTAGGTGTCCGCGTCGCGGTAGGTGATCCAGCGCTGGCGCCAGCTGCCCACGCCCGCGAAGTCGTGGTCCTCGCCGCCGCGCCAGATGGAATCCGCGGTGAAGAGCCAGAAGGGCGAGGGGTAGGTGCCCGTGGTGAGGTTGATGTAGAGGTCCGGCTTCCTGGCCCGCAGGTCGCTGATCAGCGAGAGCGCGGCGTCGAAGTCGCTGTCGAAGCGGCTGCCCTTCACCACCTGGTCCGAGTCGCCGGTTCCGTCGAACTTGAACTGGTTCACGCCCTGCCGCTCCAGCATGTCCATGCAGACCTGGTGGAAGCGCGCGTAGTACTTGGGCCCGGACAGGGCGAAGCCGCCGGCGTTGGTCTCGAAGCCCTGCTGCTTGCCGTAGCCGAGCCGCGCCTCCTTGGGCGGGCCGTAGCCGCCCCAGGGGCTCATCCACACGCCGGGCTCTGCTCCGATAGCTTCGCAGGCCGCGCGGACTTTCGAGAAACCCTCCGGGAAGCCCGCGTGGAACCCCCACAGCGTGGCGGAGTCGTCCCAGCCGTCATCGAAGAGGAAGGAATCCATCCGCACATGCCTGGCCTTCACCAGCTCGCGGCCGTAGGCGTTCACCACATCCAGGGCCGCGGCCTCGTCGTACTTGGAGAAGTAGCCGATGTCGTACCAGCTGTTGTAGTTCAGGAAGGGCCGGTAGGGGTGGGCGCGCTCGCGCTCGAGATAGTCGAGCATCGCGCGCCGCAGCTGGCCGCGGGGCGCCAGCCCCACCACGGATCCGTAGCTCACGGATTGGCCGGCCCTCAGCGGCAGCTCGCGGTCCAGGCGGCAGATGGCGCGGCCCCGCGCCACGACGCTGTCGGACAGCGGATGCTCGAAGGCCCAGAAGGCGTCGCCCCCGGCGTCCACGATGGGCGAGCCCTTCACGCTGCCTTCCACGCGGCCGCCGGGGAGGGCGAGGTCCACCAGGCGCACGGAGCTGATCTCCGCGTCGCGGCCCACGGCCTTGAGCGTCACCTCCTGGCGCAGGTAATCGGAACCGTCCCGCAGCACCGCGCGCCAGGTGGCTTGGATGCTGCCGTCGGAGCTTGTGAGATCCACCGCCAGGGCTTTGCCCGGCATCCGCTCAACGGCCCGCACGGCTTCGGGATCGCCCTTCAGCGACTCGACGCGCGCGGGCCCGGCGCACCGCATTTCAGAAGCCTTGAGCAGGCCCTGTTTCAGGACCAGCGTGAACACCTCTTCTGAGCGTGGCAGCGCGCGATGGCGCAGCAGGTCCGTCCAGGCGGCCGGATGCAGACCGCCGTCGAGGCTCCAGGCGGCCTGCAGGGTCCGGTTGCCGAGCTTCAGCTCCGCGCCGCGGATGGACGCGATGGCGACGCCGGGCGCCGGAAGCGCCGCCGTGAAGGATTGGGCGGTGAGCGCTTGCGCCGCCAACAGGGGAAGGAGGCGCAGGGTCCGCACGGACTCAGCCGATCTTCACCGCGGGCACGGGCTTCTCGCCGCGGTAGTCGTAGAAGCCGCGGCCGTTCTTTTTGCCCATCCAGCCCGCGTCCACGAGCTTCTTGAGGAGGGGGCAGGGGCGGTACTTGGGATCGCCCAGGCCCTCGTGCAGCACGTTGAGGATGAAGAGGCAGGTGTCGAGGCCGATGAAGTCCGCGAGCGTGAGCGGCCCCATGGGGTGGTTCATGCCCAGCTTCATGATGCCGTCGATGGCCTCGACCTCCGCCACGCCCTCGTAGAGCGCGTAGATGGCCTCGTTGATCATGGGCAGCAGCACGCGGTTGGAGACGAAACCGGGGAAGTCGTTGCAGGCGATGGGCGTCTTGCCCAGCTTCTGCGACAGGGCCATCACGGTGCCGTAGGTGGCGTCGGATGTGGCGAGGCCGCGGATGACTTCGATGAGCTGCATGACCGGCACGGGGTTCATGAAGTGCATGCCGATGAAGGCCTCTGGGCGTTTCGTGACGGCGGCGAGCTTCGTGATGGAGATGGAGCTGGTGTTGGACGCCAGGATCACGCCGGGTTTGCAGACGCGGTCCAGCGTCTCGAAGAGCTGCTTCTTGACCTCCCAGCGCTCGGTGGCGGCCTCGACGACGAAGTCGCAGGCGCCCAAGTCCTCGAGGCTCGTGGTGGTCTTCACTCGGCCCAGGATGGCGGCCTTCTCGTCGGCGCCCATCTTGCCCTTGTCGACGCCGCGCTGGAGGTTCTTGTCGATGGTGGCCAGGCCCTTGGCGGCGAAGTCGGCGGAGATGTCCTGCATGAGGACGCTGAAGCCGGCCTGGGCGAAGACATGGGCGATGCCGTTGCCCATCTGCCCCGCGCCGATGACGCCGATGGTCTTGATCTGGTCCATGGAAACCTCCCAACCGTTCATTCTAGCGATTCCGGGGAGAAATGATTCACCGCGAAGACGCGAAGGACGCGAAGAAAAGCTTTTGAACCACGGAGGCGCGGAGACACAGAGGACCGCGTTCGGACGCCAGGGCCCGCCGCGTCGCGGCGGCCTTCGCGCAACGCGCGAAGGCGTGGCATGAGAGGGAAGGGC
>DATJFC010000331.1:0-4404 GCA_035495995.1 Holophagaceae bacterium | reverse complement strand
CTTCGAGGCCAAGCCGGAGAGCGGCCGCGAGCCCTGGTCCATCGTGATCCCGCCGCCCAACATCACGGGCAACCTGCACATGGGCCACGCGCTCGTGAACACGCTGCTCGACATCCTCACCCGCTTCAAGCGGGCTCAAGGGTATGACGCCCTGTGGGTGCCGGGCACGGATCACGCGGGCATCGCCACGCAGATGATGGTGGAGCGCCAGCTGAAGGCCGAGGGCAAGACCCGCCACGACCTCACCCGCGCGGAATTCGAGCGGCGCATCTGGGCCTGGAAGGAGCAGAACCAGGGCGCCATCGAGCACCAGCTCAAGCGCATGGGCGCCGGCGTGGACTGGACCCGCAACCGCTTCACCCTGGATCCCGCCCTCAACAAGGCTGTGCGCCATGTCTTCGTGGAAGCCTACAAGCAGGGCCGCATCTACCGCGGGCCCCGCATGATCCAGTGGGACCCGGCGCTGCAGACCGCGCTATCCGATCTTGAAGTGAAACACGAGGAACGCCGCGGCAAGCTCTGGCACCTGCGCTATCCGCTCGTCGACGGAAGCGGCGATATCGTCGTCGCCACCACGCGGCCCGAGACCATGCTCGGCGACACTGCCGTGGCCGTGCATCCCGATGACGAGCGCTACACGAGCCTCGTCGGCAAGCTCCTGCAGCATCCCATCACGGGCCGGCAGATCCCCGTGGTGGCGGACAGCTTCGTGGACCCCGAATTCGGAACCGGCTGCGTGAAGCTCACGCCCGCCCACGATCCCAACGACTTCGCCGCGGGCCAGCGCCTCAAGCTGCCCTCCATCACCGTCATCGGCTTCGACGCGAAGATGACGAAGGAGGCTGGCGTCTATGCGGGGCTGGACCGTTTCGAGGCCCGCAAACGCATCGTCGCGGATCTGGACGAACAGGGCTTCCTCGTGAAGGTGGAGGACCACACCAACAAGATCGCCCTCAGCGACCGCAGCGGCGCCGTGCTGGAACCCCTCGTCAGTGACCAGTGGTTCATGGACGTGAAGGAGGCCGCCGCCAAGAGCCTGGAGGCTGTCCGCAGCGGCGCCATCGAGTTCACGCCCGAACACCATGTCGCGGTGTGGGAGCACTGGCTCACGAACATCCAGGACTGGTGCATCAGCCGCCAGCTCGTGTGGGGCCACCGCATCCCCGCCTGGACCTGCGCGAAGTGCGGCCACCTCCATGTCGAGATGGAAGCGCCCGCGGCCTGCACGAAGTGCGGTGGGGCGGAACTCGGGCAGGATCCCGACACGCTGGACACCTGGTTCTCCTCCGCCCTGTGGCCCTTCAGCGTCTTCGGCTGGCCCGATGAGACGCCGGACCTCAAGCGCTACTACCCCACCAGCGTCCTCATCACCGGCTACGACATCCTCTTCTTCTGGGTGGCGCGCATGGCCATGGCGGGCCTCACCTGGATGGGCGAGGTGCCCTTCCGCAAGGTCTACTTCAACTCGCTCGTGCGCGACGCCTCGGGCCAGAAGATGTCCAAGACCAAGGGCAACGTCATCGACCCCCTGGAGGTCATGGACGAGTTCGGCACGGACGCGCTGCGCTTCAGCCTCGCCATCATGGCCGCGCCGGGCACGGACATCGCGATGAGCACGACGCGGCTGGAAGCCAGCCGCAACTTCTGCAACAAGCTCTGGAACGCCGCCCGCTTCGTGCAGATGAACCTCACGGACGAGGTGACGCTCGCCATGGAGCCGCAGCTCGGCGAAGCCGAGTTCTGGATGATCGGCCGCCTGCGCGACGAGCTGGCCGCCGTGGACGAGGCCCTCGAGGCCTTCCGCTTCCACGACGCGGCGGACCGCCTCTACCACCTCGTCTACGACGACTACTGCGGCACCTACATCGAGCTGGCCAAGGTGCAGCTCATGAGTGGCGCGTCGGAGCAGAAAGCGGCGATCCTGCACTTCCTCGACATCCTGCTGCGCGCCCTGCACCCCTTCGTGCCCTTCCTCACGGAGGAGATCCACGAAGCCGTCATGGACGGCCGCCTCGCCGCCGGCGAGCCCGCCCTGCTGGCGGAACGGAGCTGGCCGCTCGCGCATCCGATCCTCGCGAAGCGCGGTGGCGACGCCACCCTCGTCCCCGCCTTCCAGGAGGCCCTCAGCACGATGCTGCGCCTCAAGGCCGAGAACGGCGTTGACCCGGCCAAGCGCGTGGCGGCCCTCTGCACCGTGCGGCGGTTGGCGCCCTTCGCCGAAGCGCTGAAATCCATCGCCCGGCTGGAAAGCGTCGCCTTCGTGGACGGCGATCTCACTGCCCCGGCCCGCGCCGTGGCCGTCATCACCGGCGGCGCCGTGGCACTGGAACTGGCGGGCCTCAAGGATCCGGCGGCCGAGAAGGCCAAGCTGGAGAAGGAGCGCGAGAAGCTGCAGCAGGAGCTCCAGGCCCTCCAGGGTCGCCTCGGCAACGCGCGCTACCTCGAGAAGGCCCCCGCCGACGAAGTCGAGAAGGCCAAGGCGCTGTCCGAAGAAAAGCAGGCCCGCCTCGCGCAGGTCGTTGCACTGCTCGCCTAAAAGCGATTACGCGGAGTAAGCGGAGAAGCTGAGGGCAGCGGAGGACAACCCCCTTTTGTTTTGCTTCTCAGTTGCCCTCCGCGCCTCAGCTGCCCTCCGCGTGGTGTTTTTCCTTTGCGTCCTTCGCGTCTTCGCGGTGAACTGGAAGTTATGACGAAGTCCTATTACGCCGGCATGGATCTGGACGCCCCCTGCGGGCGCTGCAAGCAGGAGACGCGGCACCGCGTGGTGACGATCACGGACGGCGTGCCGCTGGATCTCATCTGCATGACCTGCAACTCCAAACACAAGTTCCGCGCGGAGAAGCCCGTCTCCCTGTCCGCGCCCCGCGCCCCGCGCGTGGCCGCGTCGAGGCCCGCCTCCGGCGGCAGCCAGTTCCAGCGCCTCATGATCGAGGAGCAGGGTGGCGCCAGCGCCCGGCCCTACGCCGTCGCCACCCGCTTCGAGGAAGGCCAGTGGCTGGACCACCCCAGCTTCGGCCTCGGCCGCGTCATGAAACGCCTCGGCAAGAAGGTAGATGTGCTCTTCAAGGACGGCTTGAAGACGCTGGTGAACGGGTAATCGGGCTTTCGGATCTGGGCTTTCGGCTTTTGCTGGACCCGGCTCACCCAACTCCCAACCCGATACATGGGTCGGCGCGAGCGAAAGCCAACAGCCGGAAGCCGAGAGCCCAGAAGGGCCCCATGACCACGCCTTCTGCCGCCGTGGCTGTCCACGCTAAACCCAGTTTTCGCGTCTGTCGTACCACATACGCCATCAGGTACTAGGGGGTGTATGTCTGACCACAACACGGAAGCTTCGCCTCGATCGCTAGCTACTTGGGCCGGTGTCCTCCTTCTGGTGTCCGCGGTAGCGGGGGCCTACGGCGAGATGGTGGTGCCCGGCAAACTCGCCGTGTCCGGCGACGCCGCGGCCACAGCGGCCAACATCCAAGCCTCCGGCCACCTGTTCCGCCTGGGCTTCGCCAGTTATCTGGTGGAGGCCATCTGCGATGTCGCGCTGACGGGGATCTTCTATGTCCTGCTGCGTCCGGTCCGCCGCGACCTGGCCTTCATCACCGTCTGCTTCCGGCTTGTCTCCACATCCACTTTCGCCATCGCGGCGTTCTTCTACTTCGCGGCCTCGGTCGTGCTGGGCATGAAGGCCTTCCCGCCGGACCAAGCGAACGCCCTCGCGCTCCTGTTCATGAAGCTCTACGGTGTCGGCGGCGGGATCTTCATGGTGTTCTATGGCGTCGCCGCCCTGACCCTGGGCATTCTCATCCACCGCTCGACCTACCTGCCCAAGCCCCTTGGCGCGCTTCTGATGCTCGCGGGCCTCGGCTTCGTGGGGCGGAACTTCCTCCTGGTGCTGGCGCCGGCTTACGCTTCCGGCCTACTCCTGGCGCCCAAGGGCCTCGGCATGGTGTCGTTGGGCCTATGGCTTCTCGTGAAGGGCGTTGATATCGCGAAATGGGAAGCGATCTCGCGGCCTTAAGATAGTCCCATGGCCACTCCCCGTGTCTCCGCCGCCGGCGGCTTCGCCGCGCTCCGCTATGTCCTGAAGAAGGGGCAGAAAGTCGGGCTTTGGAAGCTCTGGAAGCGCATGCGCTCGAAGAACGCGTGCAAGACCTGCGCGGTGGGCATGGGCGGCGCGCGGGGCGGCATGGTGAACGAGGCCGGCCACTTCCCGGAGGTCTGCAAGAAGTCGGTGCAGGCGCAGGCCGGCGACATGGCGGCGCCGATCGCCGAGGACTGGCTCCGGCGGAACCCGATCGCGGCGATGGAGCGGCTCACGTCGGCGGAGTTCGAGCGCCTCGGTCGACTCGCGTTCCCGATCGTGGCGAGCGACGGCGACGCGCACTTCCGCCGCGTGTCGTGGGCGGAAGC
>DATJFC010000330.1:0-15964 GCA_035495995.1 Holophagaceae bacterium | reverse complement strand
GTGGCGCCCAGGTTGGTGAAGGTGTGCGAGACGGCCGGGCCGCTGGTGTCCGTGGCGCCGTCGCCGAAGCTCCAGCTGTAGGAGAGCGCGCCACCGCCGGTGGTGGCGCCCGTGCCGGTGAACGCCACCGGCGCGCCGCTGGCGGCCGTGGTGTCCGAGGCCGGAGCCGTGATGGCCGCGGACACGGGGCCGCTGGTGTCCTCCTGCTGGCTCACCCACACGGGCGCGGACCAGAGAAGGTCGCCGTCGTCCTGCGTGATCTTGGCGTAGTAGAAATGGTCGCCGGTGGACGGCGTGAAGGTCATGGACGAGGCCGCGGCCAGGAGCGTGACGGCGCCGTTGCGGCCGGGCACGCCCTGGAAGATCTGCACCTGGGACGCGGCGTGGCCGCTGCCGGCGGCGTAATTCACGGTGAGCGCCAGGGGGCCGGAATTCGTGAAGCGGTCGCCCATGATGTGGCCGTTGGCCGTGAGGATGATCTGCGCGGTCTTGTCCATGGTCGCGTAGACGTGGCGCGCCTTCACGGCGTCCAGGAAGCTCTGGAGCGTGAGGTCCGTGCCGCTGGGGATGAGGATGCCCGTGCGGTTGTGGTAGCTGAGGCCCCAGTTCGCGCAGTGGTTGTCCTGGTCCGTCGTCGGGGCGACGTGGTAGCCGGCCTCCAGGAGCTTGTTGAAGGCGGACTCGTA
The DNA here is from genome assembly GCA_035495995.1 of Holophagaceae bacterium. Taxonomy (GTDB): domain Bacteria; phylum Acidobacteriota; class Holophagae; order Holophagales; family Holophagaceae; genus JAFDVN01. The sequence continues at coordinate 15,278 of DATJFC010000330.1, read as the reverse complement.
GGTGCTGCGGGAGGTCTCGCTTTCCGTCGTGTTGTGCGAGAAGGCCGAGGTGTTGAGCACTTCGCAAAGGGCCATGACCTCGTCGCCGTCGGCGCTGTAGCCGAGGCTCGCGCCGTTCACGAGGAACTGGCCGGAGGTGTCCGGATGGTTGAACTGCCCGACCCAGCCCTTGGACTTCATGAAGCTGTAGAGCGCGGGGTAGTCGCTCTTGGGCGTCAGGTAGTCGCCGAGGAGCTGGCCGGAAGCGTTCGTCTCCCACTCCGCCAGGCCGTCGGCGTTGAAGATGTTCAAGTGGCCGCCGTTGCTGATGACGCCCCACTCCATGCCGTAGATGGCGAGGAAGCCCGGGTGCGCGGCGCTGAAGCTCGCGGCCTCGGACAGGCCTGCGGCGAAGCGCCCCGTGGCCGCGGCGGGATCCGCGGAGGCGTTGGTGCCCGTGGACCCGTCGAACATGTGGTTGTGCTCGGAGCACATCAGGATGTCGAGGCCGCCGTTGAAGGCGTACTGGTAGGCGTCCGCCGGACCGTAGGGCGCGACGAAGGGGTCCTGCGCGCCGGTGCAGGTGCTCACGTCGCCGCCGCCGTCGCTGTCGTGGGTCTTGCTGTGCAGGTTGCCGAGGAAGATCGTGTAGGGCAGGCCGCCCGCGGGCGCGAGGCCGGCGTTCGCGGGCGCCGTCTTCGCCGCGAGGGGGCCGCGGCGGAAGGCGAGCGGGCGGAAGGCCGGCATGAGGGGCCGCGACGGGCGCCCCGCCTCCATCGAGAACTCCTGCGTCTCCACGGCGCCTCCAGCCTTGGCGAGGTGGTAGTCCACGCGCGTGTCGCGGTCCGGCATGGTGTCCGCGTGGAAGGCGGCGTCGTCCATCGGCGTCGCTTCGAGCCTCACCCGGTAGTGGCCCTGGGCGAGCATGTGTCCACGGCCATCACGGCCGTCGAAGGCGAGGGTGTGGGCGCCGCGGCCGTCCACGATGCGCGTCTCCCCGCGCCAGACCCGGAGCGGCCTGCCATCCGCGTCCAGCAGTTGCACGCGCCAGGTGGCGACCAGCAGCTGGTCCGCGTCGGGGAAGGTGAAGAAGAGGCTGAAGTCGCGGGCCTCGCCGGCCTGGCCCGTGTAGGGCACCTGGATGGCGGCTTCGAATTCGTGATGGTCCGGCAGAGGCTGGCGGGGCTGCCCGGCCCAAAGGCCGGAGGCGATGAAGAGGCACAGGGCGGGCAGGCGAAGGCGGGGCATGGGGCTCCTGAGGTCGAGCGCTCCAGCTTTCCGGTGGCGTCGCGGATAGGCAAGAGCGGGAGCGTGAATTCGCGACGAACTCGCCGGGCGCGATTGTGAAGAAATGTGAAGGCCACGCTTCGCGCGCCGGCGCGTTCAGCCGAGCCCTTCGGCTTCTTCCGGGCCCGCCGCCTCGTCCTGGATATCGAGGCGCTTCATCTTCTTCGCCCTCTGGGCTCAGACCTCGGCGCGCTTCACCCTGGCTCTTCGGTCTCTTCCTGACCCACCACTTCATCCTGGATATCGAGCCGCTTCATCTTCTCCAGGAAGGTCGTGCGTTTGAGGCCCAGCAGTTCCGCGGCGCGCTTCTTGTTGCCGCGCGTGACGGCGAGGCTCTGGAGCATGAGCTTCTTCTCCAGGTCCGTGACCACCTGGTTGAGGTCCAGGCCGTCCGGGCCGATGTTGAAGGCGGTCTCCTCCCCGGGCGACGGCGGCAGGAAGGGCGCGGCGGGAAGCGAGGCGGCCACGGCCGTCATCTCGGACGGGACGCCCTCCTCCAGCAGGAAGGCGAAGTCCTCGCGCACGAGCACGGGGCGCTTGGCGCTGAGCACGATGGCGCGCTCGATGGCGTTCTCCAGCTGGCGCACATTGCCGGGCCAGGGCAGAGCCATGAGCAACGGATCCACGCTCGGATGCAGGGCCTTCGGGTAGAGGCCGTGCTCGCGCGCCTTGCGCGTCATGAAATGCTGGGCGAGGAAGGGGATCTCCTCGCGGCGCCCCCGCAGGGGCGGCAGCGTGATGGGCACGACCTCGAGGCGGTAATAGAGGTCCTGGCGGAAGCGGCCGTCCTGCACGAGAGCCTTGAGGTCGGCGTTGGTGGCGGCGACGACGCGCACGTCCACCTTCACGGGCCCGCCGCCGCCCAGGGGCTGGACCTCCTTCTCCTGCATGACGCGCAGCAGGCGCACCTGGGCGGAGAGCGGCATGGTGGCGACCTCATCCAGGAAGATGGTGCCGCCGTGGGCCTCGCGGAACTTGCCCGCCGTGTCCTTGCGCGCGTCGGTGAAGGCGCCCTTCGTGTAGCCGAAGAGCTCGCTCTCCAGCAGGTTCTCCGGGATGGCGCCGCAGTGGACCGGGACGAAAGGGCCGTCGCCTTCGGCGCTCAGGCGGTGCACGGCGCGGGCGACGACCTCCTTGCCGGTGCCGCTCTCGCCCAGCAGCAGCACGGTCGCCTTCGTCGCGGCGGCGGCCCGGGCCCGCTGCATGACTTCCTGCATGGCGGCGCTCATGGCCACGAGCCCGTAATGCAAGGCCTGGCTAGCCGTGAGCTGGGTGGTGTGGCCCGAGCGGGGGCGCAAGCCCGGCAACGGCGGATCCATGGCGAGCAGGCCCCAGCGCACGCTGCCCAGCTCGCTCCAGGCGGCGAGGCTCTTGGCCGTGACGGCTCCCGCCTTGCGCACGAGGAGGATGGGCAGGGCGCCCACCTCGGGCGCGAGACGCGCCAGTTCCGGCGGCGGCCAATCGGCCTCGGCGCTCACCACCCAGAGGTCGGAATCCTTCGGCGGCAGGCTTGGCGAGGCGCCGCGATCCACGCTCACTTCCCATTGCGAGGCCCACGCGGAATCGCAGCCCTCGGTGGGCGCGCCCAGGGTGGACCAGTGCAGGCGGGGAAGGGATCGCATCGGGGGGCTTTGCGACATCCTGCCACGGGTGAGGGAGATGGGGCTAGGATGACGCGCGATGGAGGTGCTCATGGCGCTCATGGAATCCGGCATGGTCGCGCTGGGGTCGCCCTGTCCGGCCTTCCGGCTGCCCGGCGTGGACGGCCGCGACTGGTCGCTGTCCGACTTCAGCTCCCACCTCCTGCTCGTCGTCGTCATGTGCAACCACTGCCCCTACGTGCAGGCCGTGGATGACCGCATCAACCTCCTGGCCAAGGCCTGCGCGGGCCGCTGTGATGTCGTGGCCATCAATCCCAACGACGCGGTGGCCTATCCCGAAGACGGCTTCGAGGCCATGCGGGAGCGCGCGAGCGCGAAGAGCTACGCCTTCCCCTACCTCCGGGACGAGGACCAGTCCGTGGCGAAGGCCTTCGGCGCCGTCTGCACACCGGACTTCTTCCTCTACGACCGGGAGCGGAAGCTGCGCTACCGCGGCCGGCTGGACGACAATTGGAAGGACCCCGAGGGCGTGAAGCGCCGGGATCTGCGCGCGGCCATCGAGGCCCTGCTGGAAGGCGGGGAACCGGACGCGATGCAGCGGCCCAGCATGGGCTGTTCCATCAAATGGAAATAACCGCTTCACATCTCTTGACGGAACCGGAGCCGGCCCTCGGGCACACTGGAGAGCACGCTCCACGGTGACCGCGATGTTGTTTTTCCCTCCCCTCCTCCAGACCCCTGCGCCCGCTCAAGCGCCTCCGCCCAAGCCGGCCCCGACGAAGCCGGGCCTGCCGCCTGGCTTCAGGCCCGAGTTCCGCTTCGTCGTGCGGCCATGGGGCATGACCGAGCTCGGGAGCGTCGGTCCCACCGAGAAGGCCCAGCACACCTGGGAGGTGGAGAACCTGAGCGACAAGCCCATCCGTTTCCAGGTGGCGGATCTGTCGCCGGGCGTCGTCCTCGCCGGGGATCCCTTCAAGGAGCCCATCCCCGCCCACGCCAAGCGCGCCTTCACGATCCAGGTGGACGCCACGGGCTGGGAGGGCTATCAAAAGCGCGGCATCCGCATCGTGTCCGACGATCCGAAGCAGCCCGCCTACAAAGTGCTCTTCGACATGACCGTGCGCCCGGACCTGGCGGTGGACGAGGTGACGAAGAAGCTCAGCGGCGTCGCCCCCTACGAATCCCCCCAGGCCGTCTTCCACTTCAAACGCGAGACGGGGGAGCCGCTGGACCTGAAGCTCGCCTCCCCGCTCCCGGCCTACCTGGATCCGGAAATCGCGCTCAAGGGCGGTTCGGCCGAACTGCGGCTCACCTTGCGCGCCTCCAAGGTCCCCGCAGGCCAGCTCTCGGGCCTGGAGATCCTCAGGGTCACCACGAACGCGCCGCGGCAGCCGGCCTTCGACCTCTACCTGGACTGGTCCATCCGCCTTCCGGTGCGCCCCACGCCGAGCCGCGTCGTCTTCGATGACCCGAAGGTCGGAGTGTCCAAGCTGACCCTCGAAGGCGACGCGCCCTTCAAGGTCCTCGCGGCCGACCTCCAGGCGGACGGCTTCACGCTGGACGCGCTGCCGGCCGGGGAAGCGAAGATCCAGACGCTCACCTTGCGCCGCGTGAAGGCCGACGCGAAGGACGGGCTCCTCGTCCTCACCCTTTCCGGCGTGCAGGACCCGCTGAAGGTCCCCGTGATCTGGGCCGACCCTTCGCGGAAGTGATCAGATCCTCCCGGCGCCTTCCCGCAGATCAAGGGTGAGCTTCAGAACCTGGTCGCCGCGGAGCACCTCCAGGACGACCTTGTCCTTGGGCTCTTCCTGCTCCACATAGGCCACCAGCTCCCCGTAGCTTCCGATCTTGCGGCCGTCGATGGCCAGGATCACATCGCCGAGCGCGATGATGGCGCCCTGGGCGTCCACCGTGGTGCCCTTCAGGCCCGCCCGGGCCGCGGGCTGGCCAGGGTCGACCTCCTTCACGACGGCGCCCTGGCGGATGCCCATCTGCAGCGCCTCGATGTCGGTGAAGGCGTTGAATCCCATCCGGGGACGGAAGATCTGCTTCCGCGTGATGAGCAGGGGCACGATGCGGTTCAGCGTGTCGACGGGGATGGCGAAGCCGATGCCCACGGAGGCGCCCGTCGCCGGCGGGATGTAGCCGTTCATGCCAATGACCCGCCCGGAGCTGTCCAGCAGCGGCCCCCCGCTGTTGCCGGGGTTGATGGCGGCGTCCGTCTGGATGACGCCCGTCATGCCCGTGTTGAATTCGGTCGCCAGCGTCCGGTTGAGGGCGGACACGACGCCCGTGCTGAGGGTGTGGTCGAGCCCCCAGGGGTTGCCGATGGCGATGACGCTCTGGCCCACTTCCAGGTCCTTGCTCGTGCCGATGGGCAGGGGCTTCAGGTCCTCCAGCGGCGCGAAGACCTGGAGCACGGCCGTGTCGTAGGCCAGGCTGAACCCGATGACCTTGGCCTGGTAGGTCTTGCCGTTGGCGAGGGTCACCCGCACTTCGGACGCGTCGACGATGGTGCCGTTCTCCGAGACGTTCACCACATGGTAGTTCGTCACCACATGGCCTTTGTCGTCCCAGACCCAGCCCGTGCCCGTGCCGGCCGGCACGCGCATCAGGTCGCCGGTGTAGCTGTTGATGCGGTCCGACAAAGCCGAGATGTAGACCACGGAGGGCTTGGCCTCCTTGAAGCGGCGGATGGTGTTCTGCTCTTCCGGCAGCAGGCGGCCCCGGGGCGCCGGCTGGCGCGGCCGCGCGCCTTTGCGGTAGAGGCTGATGATGGCCTCCTCCTGGGCCTGGAGGTCCTGGGACTTCTTGTCGGGGACCGGAACGGGGGTCTGGGCGGCGAGGAGGCCGGCGGCGGCGAGGGCGAGAAAGGATCGGGGCATGCGAAACCTCGATTCCAGTGTGCGTGATGCTGCGCCGATGAGCGAGGCGGGCTAGTTTAGGAACACAAGATCCCATGCGCCTGCTCCGTGCCTCCGGGCCTTTCCGCTTTTGGGCCCCCGTGGCCGGGGCGGCCCTGGCTCTGGGAGCCTGGGGCCTCTGGCGGCTCCACCCCTCGCCCCCTGCGCGGATCGTGCTCACCATCGAGGATGACCCTTCGGATGGCCTCGAGCTCGCCCAGCGGCGGGCGCTCCGGGACTGGGTCCAGTGGCAGCTGGAAGCGGCCGGCGGCGCGGTGCTGACGCCGAAGGCTGAAATCCCGCAGCAGCTTCCCAAAGGGACCCTCCTGCTCGACCTGGCTCCCCGCCGGGACCAGGATCGCCTGGCCCTCAGCTGGCAAGTGGCCGAGGCCGAGGATCTCTCCAGGCGCGGCGCGGGCGCCTGGTCCCGCACCGAACGGACGCCTTCGACTCCCGCCGAGGCCCTGAGGGCCCTGGCCGAGAGCCTTCCGCTCCCAGCGGGCCCGGGTGCCGCCGAGCGGCTGCTGCCCGAGCGCCCTGAGACCTTCTGGAACTTGGTGGACGCCATCGCCGGCAACCGGGACACGGCCCGCCTGGCGGCCGGCTACGCCCTGGCCCTCCAGGCGACTCGGGACGAGCCGGGCTGCGCGCTGGCCTGGATGGTGCTCGGGGACCTCCATTACCGGCGCATGCTCCTCGCGCCTTTGTCGGACCCCATGGGGCAGGCCGAGGCGGAACACTATTTCCGCCGGGCCCTCGAACTCGCGCCGGACCTGCCCCAAGCGCGCTTCCTCCTGGCCCAGCTGAAGGTTGATTCCGGAGACCATGGCGCCGCCCTCGGCGAGCTGGCGGCGGGGCTGAGAAGCCATCCCCGCGCGGTCTCTCTGCGCAGCGACCTCGTCTATGCCGCGCGCACGGCGGGCCTCCTCGACCTCGCGCGGTCGGCCCTCGCCAAAGTGGAGGAGCTGGTGCCTCCAGGCCTCCAGGCCAACACCGCCGAAAACGCCTGGCTCTACCTGGGCGACCGCGCCCGCTTCGAAGCGAGCCTCCAGACTTCGCCCGGCGACCCGCGCAGCACGGTGGCCTCCTTCTACCGGGGCTACCTGGCCCTCGCCGACGGGAACGCCCAGGCGGCGGCGGCCTGGTTCCACCACAGCCGCACCGACTCGAACACCTACAGCCAGTTCGCCGAGCTCGCGGAGGTCTTCGAGCGGATCTCCACCGGCGACAGGGCCGGAGGGCTGGCACGCCTCCAGCAGCTCGCGGACAGCCGCGTGGGCCTGCGGGTGCCGGATGGCGAATTCACCTTCAAGGTGGCCGAGGCCTACGCCCTCCTCGGGGAGAACGCGGCGGCCCAGGACACGGCCGATCACGCCTTCGCCCAGGGCTTCGGGTGCACCGCCTGGTACGAGCACAGCCCCTTCCTCGGTCCCATCCGGAGCACGCCGAAATGGCGGGCGCTCATCGCGCACCTGCGTGAGCGGCAGCATCTTCTCGAGCGTGCCTATCCTCCCTCGGCCTTCCCCTGATGCGCCGCCCGCTCCTCCCGCTCGCCGCCCTCCTGGCCCTGGCCGCCGCCAGCGCAGGCTGGTGGAATTACCGGCGGCCGGCCCCGCCCCCGGAGCGGCTGCTCTTGCTCGACCCCTTGCCGGGCGCGGGTCTCGACGGCGCCACCGCGAAATCCCTCGGCTCCCTCATCCTCGATGAGCTGGAGCTGCGGAGCGCGCTGGCCGTGACAACCCTTCCGCGCTTGCCCGAACCCTTCCAGCCCCAGGGCGCCTTGCTCGTCGTGCGCCCCTGGGCGGCCCGGGAAGGGGACCGCCTGCGCCTCAGCCTGGACTGGGCTGAGATGGGTCCCGGCCGGCCGGGGGCCTGGCATACGGCCGCGCTTCCACTGACGGAGCCCGGGGACGCCATCGAGTCGGCCGTCGAAGCGCTTCCGATCACGCTGAGTCCCCGGGACCCGGCCTTGCTTCCGGCCGGCACCGAAGCGTTCTGGGGCCTCCTGAACGCCGACCAGGCCATCCATAGCAACCTGGACCTGGACGAGGCGGAAGCGCTGGCGGAACGGCTGGCCGCGGCCCAGCCCCGATGCGCCGCCCTGCAGGCGACCGTGGCGCATCTGGACACGATCCGCATCCTGCAGGACCCCCATCCGCTGGATGGCCGCGTGGATCTCGCCCTTGCGGCGGCCCAGCAGGCGCTCAGGCTGGAACCAGGCTACCCCCGCGCCCTCCGCTTCGCGGCCCGGCTCCTCTCCGACGAGGGGCACCAGGTCCAGGCCCTGGAGGAGCTCGCCGACGGCCTCCGCCGCCACCCCCATTCCATGAACCTGCTCTTCGCCCTCGACTACGCCGCCCGCACCGCCGGGCTCATGGACATCGCCCTCGGCGCGCGCGCGCGCATCAACGAGTTCTGGGCCGGCGCTCCCGAACGCCCCACGGCGGGCTTCGCCTACCTTTACGCGGGCCAGATCGACGCCTTCGAAGCCAGCTTCCGCCCCCAGCCCGGCACGCCCCTGGACGGCTTCACCGAATTCAACCTCGGCTACGCGGACCTGCTCCGGGGGCATGGCGGCGCGGCGGCCCCTCACTTCCGGGCCGCGGAGCAGGACACGGCGACCGAGGCTCATTTCAGGGCCCTGGCGAAGGTCTTCCGCTTCCAGATCGAGGGGAAGACGGCGGACGCCCAGGCCGCGCTGGATGTCCTGGACCGTTCCCGCGTGGGCCTCCAAGTGCCCGATGGCGAGTTCACCTTCACCATGGCTGAGGCCGCGGCCTTCCTCGGCGAAGAGGGCCGGGCCATGGACCTGGCCGAGCGCGCCTTCAGCCAGGGATTCACCTGCTCCAGCTGGTACCGGGCGAGCCCCTTCCTCGCGCGGCTCCAGCCGCTGCCGCGCTGGCGCGCCATCCTCCAGCACGTGGACGAGCGCCGGATCCGCGTGGCCGGGGAGTGGCGCCCCGAGGACTTCGGGCTATGAGGGCGGCGCGGACCGGCCAACGGGCGCTGACCCTCGCGGCCGCGCTGCTGGTGCCCATCTCGGGATGCCGCACTCCGCGCCCCGGCGCCCGCCATCCGGTCGTGGTCACCGGGGGCCCCGCGTGGGTGGGCGTGACGCCCGCGGAGCAGGCCGGGCTCCAGATGCTCCTGGCCGATCTCGCCGCCACCAGCGGCGCGACGGTGTTCGAAGCCGGCAGCCCCGACGATCCAGGGGCCCGGGGGCTGCAGCGTCTCGCTCTGGATGGCACGCGGCTGCCCGATGGGACACTCCACCTCCAGGGCCATCTCCAGACGCCGGGTCTTCCGGACCAGGATGTGGCGCCCCTCACCCCGGATCCGGACCTCCAGTTGCAGGAGATCCTCGCGGCGGCGGGCCTCCGTTCGCCTGAAGCTGGGGCCATCCTGCCCCGGGCGCCGGAGCATCTTCTGCCGCTGGCCGACGCCTGCGGCATGGCTCTCGCGGGCAATGGGGCCACCGCCGCGCAAGCGGAGCAGGCCGCGGCGGACCTGGAGGCGGCCGAGCCGCGCAACGCGCCCGCCGCCTACGCCCGGGGCGCGGACCTCTACCTTCTGCTCCAGGCCCCCGGCGGACCCGATCTCCAATCCCAATCCGCCTGTGCCGCCGAACTCGACCGGGCCCTGGACTTGTTGCGGGGCTACCCGAGGGCGGCCGCGCTGGCCGGGCGTTTCCACACGGACACCGGAGACCAGCGCCGCGCGCTTGCGATCCTCCAGGAAGCCACCGCGAGGTGGCCGCGGGCCGCGGGGCTGTGGCCCGCCCTCGCCTACGCCGCGCGCACCACGGGCCTCCTGGACATCTCGCTCTCGGCCCTGCAGAAAGAAGACGCGCTCGCGGGCAACTTGCCGGAAGCGGCCCTGCTCACGCGGAACAGCGACCTCTACGCGGGGGAGTGGGACCGCTTCCAGACCAGCTTGGGCACCGGGACGGACGAAAGGCCGGATCCCATGCGCGACTTCTACCGGGGCTACATCCGCCTCCTGCGCGGCCATCCCGAGGAAGCCCAGGCCTTCTTCCGCAAGGCCGCCCTGCCCACGAGCCAGAGCCCTCCCTTCCAGTCCCTCGCCATGGTCTACCGGCTCGCGATCGACGGCCGCCGTCCCGAGGCCTTGCTGGCCTTGCGGAATCTCGCGCTGTCCCGGCACGACGCGCGCATCCCCGACGGCGAGTTCACCTTCAAGCTCGCCGAGGCCTTCTGCTTCCTCGCGCAGCCGGAAGAGGCCATGGACACGGCCCAGCAGGCTTTCAGCCAGGGCTTCGGATGCACGCCCTGGTACGAGCGGGCGCCCCTGCTCGCGCCCCTGCGCGGCCTGCCGCGCTGGCGCGCCCTCATCTCCCACCTCAGAGCCCGGCAGCTGCTGCTGGAGGCCGAGTTCCCGGCCAAGGCTTTCGGGAGCTGAAATGGGCCCCCGGGGACGCTGGATCGCGTTCGGTCTCCTGGCAGCGGGCCTCACGGGATTCTGGCTGGAACGCCGCTTCCCCGCGCCGCCTTCTGCCCGGCTCCTCATCCAAGCCGATGGCCCCTGCGCCGCGGGCGCGACGGCCCTTCTCTCGGATCTGGCCGAACTGCAGAACCGCTGGGTCGTGCTGCCGCCCGGGTCTCCCGCGGTTCCAAGGACCCAGCTCCTCCGGCTCCACCTGGGCCGGCAGAGCGAGGTGATGACCCTGCAGGCCGAGCTCGACGGCCAGAGCCTGCCCCCGCAACGGGGTTCCCCCGGGGAGGTCTTCGCCGGCCTGGCGCGGTCGCTGACGCTGCGCCCGCCCGGCCCCGCGCTCCTGCCGGCGAGACCGGACGAGGCGTGGAAACTCCTGGATCTCGCGGGCCGGACCCAGGACGAAGCCTCGCTGCCTCTCGTGATGGAGTCCGAGGCCCTCGCCGTCCACGAGCCCCGCTGCGCGCTGGCGAGGTTCGCCTACGCCAACCTCCTCACCCGCTATCTCGTGGAGCATCTCGAAGCGGACACGCTCGATGCGCAGACGGCCTGCGAGCGGAACTTCCAGGAGGGGCTTTCGGATCTCCCGGGCTATCCCCGCCTCACCGCCCTCTTCGCCATCCACCTCTCGGACATCGGCCGGCAGCGGGAGGCGATGGACCTGCTCGCCGACGCCCTCCACCGCCACCCCGGCGCCACCGAGCTCCTCAACTCCCTCGCCTACGCCGCGCGCACCTCCGGCCTGCTCGCCACGGCGGACAAGGCGCTGGAGCGGCGGGCGGACCTGGTAGGCCAGCGCCGCGGCCAAGCCAGCCTCGCCGACAACGCGCTCCTCTACGGCGGCCACATCGAGGCTTTCGCCTCCAGCGTGGAATCGCTCCCTCCCGGGCCGCTGCGGGCCTTCTACTCCGGATACGCGAGGCTGCTCCAGGGGGACCGCGAAGGCGCCTTGGTCCGTTTCAAGGAAGCCCGGATGGGCGGGCTCGGCTCAAGCCTCTTCGTCCGTCTCGCGGAAGTCTACGGTTCCGCGCTGGAAGGCCGCGACGCCGAGGCGCTGGCGAATCTCGACACGCTCGAATCCGAGCGCACCCAGATCCACCTGCCGGACGGTGAATTCACCTTCAAGGTCGCGGAAGCCTACGGCTTCCTGGGCCAGCCCGCCAAGGCGCTGGACCTGGCGGAGCGGGCCTCGGTCCAGGGCTTCGGCTGCGCGCCCTGGTTCGAGCGGGCGCCCTTCCTCGCGGACGCCCGCAAGCTGCCGAAATGGCTCAGCCTCGACCAGCACCTGCGCGAGCGGCAGACGCTGCTGGCGGACCGCTTCCCGCCGTCGCGCTTCGGACTGTAGACCGCCTCCCGGGAGCCCCAGCATCGGCGCGGTAAACTGGCCCGTTTGAACGCCACGGGTGATGCCATGACGACCACCACGCTCGAAGCCGCGCCGGGGATTCTGGACGCCGAAGGCGTCTACCGGCCCGCCCACAAGGTCCGCTTCGTGACGGCGGCGAGCCTCTTCGACGGCCACGACGCCTCCATCAACATCATGCGGCGCATCCTCCAGGCCACGGGCTGCGAAGTCATCCACCTGGGCCACAACCGCAGCGTGCTCGATGTCGTCGAGACCGCCCTCCAGGAGGATGCCCAGGGCATCGCCATCAGCAGCTACCAGGGCGGCCACACCGAGTACTTCAAGTACATGGTGGACCTGCTGCGCGAGAAGGGCGCGTCCCACATCCAGGTCTTCGGCGGCGGCGGCGGCGTCATCGTGCCCGAGGAGATCCGGGATCTGGAAGCCTATGGCGTCGCCCGCATCTACAGCCCGGAGGACGGCCGCACCCTGGGCTTGCAGGGGATGATCAACGACATGGTCGCGCGCTGCGACTTCGACCCGCGGGAGAAACCCGCATCCGACCGGCTGGCCCGCCGCATCACCGAGATCGAACTCGGCTCGGCGAACGGGTTCGCGCAGGAAGCTTCGAAGAAGATCCCCGTGCTCGGCATCACGGGCACCGGCGGCGCGGGCAAGTCTTCGCTGACGGACGAGCTCCTGCGGCGCTTCCTCGTGGACTTCCCCGACAAGCGCGTGGCCGTGCTCAGCGTCGACCCCACCAAGCGCAAGACCGGCGGCGCCCTGCTCGGCGACCGCATCCGCATGAACGCGCTCTACCACCCCGAACTGCGGGGCCGCGCCTTCATGCGCAGCCTCGCCACCCGCGGCGCCGCGCACCGGGCGACTTCGGAAGCCCTGAAGAGCGCCATCTCCGCGGCCAAGGCCGAGGGCTACGACCTCGTCATCGTGGAGACCGCCGGCATCGGGCAGAGCGATAGCGAGATCACGGACCTCGTGGACCTCTCCATGTATGTCATGACGCCGGAATACGGCGCCGCCAGCCAGCTCGAGAAGATCGACATGCTGGACTTCGCCGACCTCGTCGTCCTGAACAAGGCCGACAAGCGCGGAGCCGAGGACGCCCTGCGCGATGTGCGCAAGCAGGTGCAGCGCAGCCGCAAAGCCTTCGACAAGGCTCCCGAGGACATGCCCGTCTTCGCCACCTGCGCCTCCCAGTTCGCGGACCCGGCCACGGACTGGCTCTTCGTCAACCTCGTGAAAGCGCTCGCCGCCAGGACCGGCCTGGATTGGGCGCCTAAGCTCGAAGCCGCGCCCAGCGCGCCCAAGAAGGCCGCCATCATCCCCGGCGAGCGGGGCCGCTACCTCGCCGAGATCGCGGACACCGTGCAGGGCTACAAGGCCTGGGCCGCGCGCCAGTCGGAGACGGCGGAGCTCGCCTACGCCTTCTGGCTGAGCCTGAAAGCCATGGGCGACCATGTGCCTCCCGCGGGCGACTTCTTCGACCAGGCCCATCTCGTCGAGGGCGAGGACGCGGCCCTGCTCGTGCTGCGCCAGCGCTACCAGGAACACTTAGGCGAGTTGCACGCCGACTGCCGCAAGCTCGTGCGCGGCTGGTCCGACCTGCGCCGCAGCTATGTGGAGCCCGAGAACGTCTACGTGGTCCGGGGCAAGGAGATCCGCACCGCGAACTACACCGCGAGCCTCAGCGGCACGCAGGTTCCGAAGGTGGCCCTTCCCGCGGGTAGCGGATGGGGCGAGCTGCTGCGCTGGCAGCTGCTGGAGAACATCCCCGGCGCCTTCCCCTACACCGCTGGCGTCTTCGAGTACAAGCGCACGGGCGAAGACCCCACGCGCATGTTCGCGGGCGAAGGCACGCCCGAGCGCACCAACAAGCGCTTCCACTATGTGAGCAAGGGCCAGCCCGCCGCGCGGCTCAGCACCGCCTTCGACAGCGTGACGCTGTACGGCGAGGACCCCCACGTCCGGCCCGACATCTACGGGAAGATCGGCAATTCGGGCGTCTCCATCTGCACCGTGGACGACGCCAAGAAGCTCTACTCGGGCTTCGACCTGCTGGCGCCGAGCACCTCCGTCTCCATGACCATCAACGGGCCCGCGCCGACGATCCTGGCCTTCTTCCTCAATGCGGCCATCGACCAGCGCGCGGAGAAGTGGCTGCTGGAGCAAGGCCAGATGGAGGCGGCGCAGAAGAAGATCGACGCGCGCTACGCGGCCAGGGGCCTGAAGCGCCCCGTCTACGGCGGCGGCCTGCCGGAGGGCAACCACGGCCTCGGCCTCGCGCTCCTGGGCGCCACGGCGGACGAGGTCCTGCCGAAGGAGGTCTACGAGAAGCTCAAGGCCGAGGCCCTCAGCGCCGTGCGCGGCACGGTGCAGGCGGACATCCTCAAGGAGGACCAGGCCCAGAACACCTGCATTTTCTCCGCGGAGTTCTCGCTGAAGGTGATGGGCGACATCCAGCAGAGCTTCATCGATCGCAAGGTCCGCAACTTCTACTCGGTCTCCATCAGCGGCTACCACATCGCCGAGGCCGGCGCGAACCCCGTCACCCAGCTCGCCTTCACGCTGGACAACGGCTTCACCTTCGTCGAGTACTACCTCTCCCGCGGCATGCACATCGACGACTTCGCGCCGAACTTGAGCTTCTTCTTCAGCAACGGCGTGGACCCCGAATACAGCGTCATCGGCCGCGTCGCGCGCCGCATCTGGTCCGTCGCCATGAAGGAGAAGTACGGCGCCAACGACCGTTCCCAGAAGCTCAAGTACCACATCCAGACCTCGGGCCGCTCGCTGCACGCCCAGGAGATCGACTTCAACGACATCCGCACGACCCTGCAAGCGCTCTACGCCATCTATGACAACTGCAACAGCCTGCACACCAACGCCTACGACGAGGCCATCACCACGCCCACGGAGGAGAGCGTGCGCCGGGCCATCGCCATCCAGCTCATCATCAACCGCGAGCTGGGCCTGGCGAAGAACGAGAACCCGCTCCAGGGCGCCTTCATCATCGAACAGCTCACGGAACTGGTCGAAGAAGCCGTGCTCATGGAGTTCCGCCGCCTCACGGACCGCGGCGGCGTCCTGGGCGCCATGGAGACCATGTACCAGCGGGGCAAGATCCAGGAGGAATCCCTCCACTACGAGCACCTCAAGCACAGCGGCGAGCTGCCCATCGTCGGCGTGAACACCTTTCTGAACCCCCAAGGGCAGGCCGCGATCACCCCCGAGCTCATCCGAAGCACGGAGGAGGAGAAGCGGCAGCAGATCGACAACCTCCATGCCTTCCACGCGCGCAACGCGGACCGCGCGCCCGAGGCGCTGGCCCGGCTCAAGGCCGCCGCCCGCGCCGGCGAGAACCTCTTCGAGCGGCTCCTGGACGCCGCCAAGATCTGCAGCCTCGGCCAGATCAGCAGCGCCCTCTACGAAGTCGGCGGCCAGTACCGGCGGAACATGTAGGAACGACTGGGCGGGGTTCGAAGGCCGGATGATCGTCTCGCCTTCGGACCCCGCCGGCGCCTCGCCTCACCCCTTCAGGGCCTTCA
Organism: Holophagaceae bacterium; assembly: GCA_035495995.1. GTDB lineage: Bacteria > Acidobacteriota > Holophagae > Holophagales > Holophagaceae > JAFDVN01. The sequence continues at coordinate 145 of DATJFC010000330.1, read as the reverse complement.
GCAGCGACACGCCGTCGGGCACGCCGAGGCCCGTGCAGGCGCTGTAGCCTTCCGCCGCCGCGTAGGCGCCGTTGTGGCCTTCGGTGATGGGCACGAAGGCGGCCTTGGCGGCGCCATAGAGCGTCGGGTTCAGATAGCCCAGCGG
>DATJFC010000329.1:0-2600 GCA_035495995.1 Holophagaceae bacterium | reverse complement strand
GACGACCCTGGAAAGGGGCTCGATGGCGTCGTCATCCTTGCCCAGCTGATGCAGCGCCAGGCCGTAGGCCATGGCGACGGTCGGGACGAGGGCCTGGCTCTCGGCCTTGGCCTCCTCATCCTTCATGGTGGCCACCGCGTCGGTGATGCCTTTGTAGGCCGAGGCGAGGCCGGGAAGGGCCTCGGCGTACTTCTTGTCGTTGTAGAGGGGGATCGCCGCGTTGAAGGCGGCGCGCGCCTCCGAATCCTCCTTCAGGGCCGGATCCACCGCCGGAGCGGTGGGAACGGCCGCCGTGGCCGCGACGGAGAAATCGGCCGCATCGGCATCAAGCGGAGTCTCGCCCGGACGGTAGATGGTGAAATCCACGGTCAGCGAAGATCCCTGGAGCGGCACCGCGATGCGCTTGACGCGCGTGGAGAAGCCGTCCTTGGTGATGGTGACTTCGAAATTCTTGTCCTTGTCCGGCTGGAGCCCGGCCTGGGAGTAGACGCCATCCGCGTCGGTGACAAGGTCGCGGTGCCACCCGGTATCGAGCTTCTTCAGGGCGATCTTGGCCCCGGCCACGGGCTTGCCATCCTTTGATGTCACCTTGCCAGTGAGGCGCATGGTCACATCGGCCATCAGGGAAGGGGTCGCGCAGGCGAGCATCGCCAGGGGGAACAGGGCGCGTAGGGTGCGGTTCATGCGTGCCTCCAGCCCCAATGATCGCGCTGGGGGGCGGGTCCCCGCCACAACGGAAAAATGCAGGCAGCTCTCAGCTTGGACGCACCGGCCTGTGGTAGGCTTCAGTCATTCTTCTCGGGTTGTGTGGGGTCATCGATGCAGGCTGGCGTCCCTGAACCGTCCTTTTCAGCGCTCGTGCAGCTCCTCGCGGAGCAGGCGCTGTTGGCCTTGGGTGTCCCCCATCCGCAAGTCCCCGTGCCGCCGCCGGCCAATCCCGCGGCGGCGCGTTTCTATGTGGACCTCCTCGGCGTGCTCAAGGAGAAGAGCGAAGGGCGCCGCACGGACCAGGAGACGCGAGAGATCGAGACCTTTCTCCATGAGCTCCGGATGCGGGTGCTGGATCTCCAACCGGCTCCAGGCCCCCTGCCGAGGTGATGATGCGGCGAGTCTCCTTTTTCCAGGCGGCCCTGCTCGCGCTCACCCTGGGCACAGGGCTCTGGGCCCAGACACCGGCGCCGCCAGCGCCACCGCCTGAGGACCAGGCGGTGGCGCTGGCCCACCGGGTCCAGCACTTGAAGGAAGCCTTGGAGAAGGGCCAGCCGGATCAGGTGGACGCGGCCCTGGCGGAAGTGGAAGCGCTCCGCCGCACCTATTCGACCCTCGATGTGATGCCGCTCGTGGATGCCATCGCTCTCTGGGCCCGCCAGCAGGGCGCGTTCGGGCGGCCCAATCTGGGCCTCACGGCCCTGGACAAGGTCGAGCGCTGGGCTCCCCAGGACCCGGCCATTCTCAGCTCGCGCATCGTGCTGACCCGCCAAGAAGGCATCCAGGGGTGGCTGCAGAGCATCCCGGACCTCCTGAGGCTGACCGCCAAGCGGCTGGACCATCCGGCGCACCGCTGGCTCTGGCTCGCCCAGCACCTGGGCGGGTTCCGGCTCATGGCGACGCTCCTCCTCTGGGGCTGGGCCCTGACACTGGCGCTGCGACACCGGAATGTCCTGCGGGACCTCTGGGAGGAACCGTTGCGCGCGAAGGGGATCTCCCCGGCGATCCTGAGCCTTCTCGGCGCCGTGATACTGGCCGGCCCCGTCCTCCTCGGCTTGGACCCGAGCCTCGCCGCGATCATCTGGCTCCTGCTGCTCGGGCCGATCATGTCCTCCGGCGAAGCCAAGGCGACCGTGATCGTGGTGATCCTCCAGGTGCTGAATCCCCTGGTGGCCATCATCGAGCCCTGGGCGATCCAGCCTCCTTCACCCAGCATCGTCACGCTTCAGCTGCAGCCCCAGGTGGACCCCCCCAGCGAGGCCCGCCTCCGCCTGCTTCCCGCTGGGGACAGGGCCTTCCTGAAGGGTTGGCACCAGCTCCAGATCCAGGACTGGCCTGGCGCGGAGGCGACCTTCAAAAGCCTCATCGGAGCCATTCCCGACCAGGCTCCGGTGCTCAACAACCTCGGCGTGGCCGAATACATGCAGGGTCGCGCGGCGGAAGCCGAAAAAAGGTTCCAGGAGTCCGCCCAGCTCGATCCGGGGCGGACCGAAGTGCTGATGAACGAGAGCATCCTCGACTTCGACAAGCTGGACACCGTCCAGGGCGCGCTCAAGCAGGAGGCCGCGAGGGCCGCCGACCCGACGCTCTTCGGCGAGCTCGCCCTGCTGAACGAGGCCAAGGGCGGAGGCGCCAGCCATCGCGTCTTTCCTTCCCCGCTTCCGGACACTCCGGCGCGGGTGAAGGCGCTTGAGGACGCGGAAGGCGGGGGCGCGAAGACCGAAAGGCCCTGGAACCGTCGGATCGCCATCGGCCTGCTCGCGCCCCTCGTCGCCCTCACCCTTCTCATCTGGCGCTTCCGGCGCTCCCGGGTCGTCCCCTACGCGAGCCAGTGCATCCGCTGCGGAGACCCTTTCAAGTCCACGGACAGCCCCAACCCGAATGTCTGCTCC
>DATJFC010000328.1:0-2293 GCA_035495995.1 Holophagaceae bacterium | reverse complement strand
CAATGGGCCGTGCGGAAAAGCACAAGTTGGTCACGGTTCAGTGCTTGACAGCCCGCGCGAGGGACTCGAGCGCGGTCCAGTCCCATTCGGGGACAGGCTCCACCGAGCCTGCCTTCAGGTCCTGCTGGCTGAGCCAGGCGTCGTAGACGACGAGGGCGGCCATGGCCTCGGCCACGGGCACGATGCGCGGCGCGATGCAGGGGTCGTGGCGCCCCTTGGTGCTGATTTCCGCCGCCTCGCCGTCCTTCGAAACGGTCTGCTGCGCCTTCGAGATGGAGCTGGTGGGCTTCACCGCGAGGCGCACGACGACGGGCGCGCCCGTGCTGATGCCGCCGAGAGTGCCGCCGGCGTCGTTCTTGAGCGGCCCTTCCGGGCTCAGGGGATCGTTGTTCTCGCTGCCGCGGCGGCGGCTCGATTCGAAGCCCGCGCCCAGCTCCACGCCCTTCACGGCGCCGATGCTCATCATCGCGTAGGCCAGCAGCGCGTCGAGCTTGGCGAAGGTGGGATCCCCGAGGCCGATGGGGAGGCCCTCGATCCACACCTCCGCGACGCCGCCCACGGAGTCGCCGGCCTCCCGGGCCTTCTCCACGGCGGTTTTCTGGCTCTCGAACGCTTCGGGGTCCGCCACCCTGAGCGGGTTCTTCTCCACGAAATCCCACTCCACGCGCCGGCCCGCGCTGCCGCCGATCTCCCGGTTGAAACCGCGGATGGAGACGCCCTGCTCCGCCAGCCGCCGCTTGGCCCAGGCGCCCGCGGCCACGCGCGCCAGCGTCTCGCGCCCGCTGCTGCGCCCGCCCCCGCGCGGATCCCGGATGCCGTATTTGCGGTCGTAGGTGAGGTCCGCGTGGCCGGGCCGGAACAGTTCGGAGATGGCCTTGTAGTCGCCGCTCTTCTGATTCTCGTTGAAGACCGCGAGCGCGATGGGATGCCCCGTCGTCCGGCCCTCGAAGACGCCCGACAGCACCTGCACCCGGTCCGCCTCGCTGCGGGGCGTCACCAGGTCGCTCTGCCCCGGGCGCCGCCGGTCCAGCTCCGCCTGGATCGCTTCGACTTCGAAAGGCAGGCCGGGCCGCACGCCGTCGATGACCACCCCCACCGCGGGCCCGTGGCTCTCCCCGAAGCTGAGGATCCGGAACGCGCGGCCGAAGGTGGAGGGGGAGTCGAAGAGCATGCCCTCCATTCTGGCCGGAACCGGCCCGCGGGGATTGGGCCGGTCTGCGGCCGGGTTCCTCCCTTAGACTGGCCCTGGGGGAAAAACGGCATGGCACCAAGCTCGGACGAGACGGGCGTGAAAGTCGGGATCTGCGTCCTGAACTACCACCATCCCCACGAGACGGCGCACTGCGTCGAGATCCTCCTCCGCAAAGAGCCTGCGACCAGCCGCATCCTTTGGATCGAGAACGACTCGGAAGCCACCGAAGCTGGCATGAGGGCGGCCCTGGCGCAGGCCCCCTTCCCCTGGGTTGTGCTGGATCCCGAGGAAAGCGAGCTCCCCGCGCCCGGGGTCGTAGGCGTCCTCCTAAGCCCGAAGAACCTGGGCTACGCCGGAGGCAACAACCTGGGGCTCCGGCGCCTGCATCGCGCGGGAGTGCCCTACGCCTGGGTGCTCAACAACGACACGGAGCTCATGGAGGGCTGCAGCGAAGACCTGGTCGCCGCCGCCGAAGCCAGGCCGGAAGTCGGCGCCTGGGGGGCGGCCATCCACGCGGTCCACCGCAACGCCTCCGGCGAGATCGAACGCGTCTACCTGGGCGGCATCGTGTCCCAGCGGGATTTCGGGATCAAGCTCGCCGAGTCGCTGGAGGCCCTGGAACAGGAGCCCTTCGCCTATGTCAGCGGCTGCTCCCTGTTCTCCCGTCTGAGCACCTTCGCCGAAGTGGGCTTCATCCCCGACGACTACTTCCTGTACTACGAAGACCCCGCTTTCACCTACGAGCTGAAGAAACGCGGATACGCGGTGAGCGGCTTGACCAGCGTCCGGATCTACCACCTGGAATCCCTGGCCACGGGCCGCCGCAGCCCCCTCATGGAGTACTACAACCGGCGGAACCGGTGGGTGTTCATCGAGCGCTACCACCCCGAAGCCCTCAAGGGGCAGAAGAAGCGGTTCTGGTACACCTTCCAGAAATACCTTTTCCGCCTGCGGCTCGAGCGCATCCACGAGGAGTGGATCGCTTATCAGGACTACCGGAAGGGCCGCCTGGGCCCGACGGTCCGCAACCTGAGCCGGTCTGCGCGAGGCTGAGGGCGCCGGGCTCAGGCCTTCGCGCCCAGCCGCCCGAGGTACCAGTCG
>DATJFC010000327.1:0-3691 GCA_035495995.1 Holophagaceae bacterium | reverse complement strand
AGACGGTCTGGACCGGGCCGCCTCCCGCCACCCGGCGCAGCAGATCGCCCTCAAGGACTTCCCGATCCGGATCCAGGCGCCTGGTGCCGCGGAGGATCAACCAGCTGCCATCGGCTTGGCGGCAGAGCGGGATCATGCCCTGCAAGTCCGGAACGGCCGATTCCGTGCCTCCGGGCTGCGCCTGCAGGACCTGCGGAAGATCATCGCCCTGGCGGAGCGCGAAGACCACGCGCCCAGCGGCGTCAAAGCGCGCCGCCAGCACCTGCCCTTCGTAGGGCGAGAGCGGAATGAAGGCTGGAAGCGGGGGAGACGAGATCCAGATCCGCAGGCCAAGCACGAGCATCAAGATCCCTGCGAGCGCGGAGGCCAGAACCACCCATCCGCGCCGCGAAGGCGGACGGGGTACCGGTTCGATGGCCCCGCTGAAGGGGCGGCGGAAAGTCTCCAGGGCATAGGCGAGATCCTGGGCGTCCTGGAACCGCTGGTCGGGCGGTTTCGCCAGGCAGTGCCGGAGGACTTCCCGCAGGGCCGAAGGCATCTCGATCCGTTCGAAGTCGGGATCCTGGGTGAGGATGGCGTGCAGCGTCCCCATGGGCGTTTCCGACGCGAAGGCCTTCACGCCGACCACCATCTCGTAGAGCACGCAGCCCAGGGCGAACAGGTCGCTGCGGCCGTCCACCTCGCCATCGGCTTGGAGCTGTTCGGGCGCCATGTAGCCCACCGTGCCCAGGAGCACGCCCGCGTTCGTCGAGGTGGGGCGCATCTCCGGCTCCCCGTCGCTGGGGCTGCTGCTCCGCGTGACGATCTTCTTGGCGAGGCCGAAATCCAGGAGCTTCACTGGACCGCTCGCGGTGAGGAAGATGTTCTCGGGCTTCAAGTCGCGGTGGATGATCCCGGCCCGGTGCGCGGCGGCGAGGCCATGGGCGACTTCGGCCCCGATCCCCGCGGCCTGGGCGAGCGGCAGCGGTCCCTCAGCGATGGCCTGGCGGAGCGTGCGCCCCTCGAGAAGCTCCATCACCGCGAAGGTCCGTCCGTCCACTTCACCGAAATCGAAAATGCTCACGATGTTGGGGTGGTTGAGGGAGGCCAGCACTTTGGCTTCCCGCTCGAAGCGCGCGAGGAAGCTCGGATCCTGGCGCCAGGAGTCGGAGAGCACCTTGATCGCGACGAACCGGTCGAGCTTCGGGTCCCAGGCCCGGAAGACCTCTCCCATGCCGCCGCTGCCAAGCCGCGAGGTGATCTCGTAGGGGCCGAGTTGTGTTCCTGGGCCGATGGGCATGGGAAGCTCTCAGCCCGCAGTGTACGCGCCCGCGAAGCTCCGGCTACATGGGCGAGGCGTCATTTGAGGCCTTCGATCAGGTAGAGCGCGGAGAGCCTGCGGGTGTAGTTGTAGGCCAGATGACGGGCGTCGGGGGTCATGGCGATGGTGCGGATGCCGGCGAGCCCCGCCGGGTTCGTCGGCATGATCTCGCGCACGAGCGTCCGCTTGCCGGTCGCGACATCGATGCTGCGGATGGACGCGGGGAGGCCGTCGCGGTTGAACACGAAGAAGGAGCGCCCGTCCGCGCTCCAGCGCAGGGGGATGTCTCCGGGCTCTTGGCCTGGGAGTGCCATGGGCGCCGCGCCGTTCAAGGAGAAGATGGTCATGGGCGGATCGAGGATCTTGTGCCGGACGTCGCTCAGGAGGATCCGTTCCCCGTCCGGCGCGATGGGACTGTCGCCGAGATAGCGGCTGACATTCTCCATGAGGTCGCCGGTGGGCAGAGGCTGGGCCGAACCATCGGACAGCTGCACCACCTTGAACCCGCCGGTGCCTTGGATGAGAGCGCGCTTCCCATCCGGGAAGGGGATCGCCGTCATCAGGCGGGGCGGCTCCTTGGGACGGGTCTCATGGCTCGCGCCCGTCCCCAGCGGGACCCGGAGGAGGCGGTCGACCCCCTCCTCCGGCAGGACCATCACCTGGGCGCCACCCGGCATGAAGTGGGCTTCGTAGGCTTCTCCCAGCGGGACCGGCATGGAGCCGTCGGATCTGTGGAGGTAGAGCGAATGCCGGTTGCTGCCGGAGTCCCATACTTCGCTGCCCAGGAGCAGGTCCTTCCCATCGGGGCTGATGTCGAGGCTGCTCGCCGCTTCGTTCCAGGAAAGATCCTTCTCCTTGAAGTCCGGCGCGTCCATGCCCATGGTCCCGCCGACAACCAGATCCAGTGAGACCAGGGCCCGGCCGTCAGGCGCCACGTCCAGGAGCTCCAGCAGGCCCGCCTGGCGCAGGAGCAGCCGCTTCTTGCCGGAGGTGGACACGGCCCAAAGCGAACTGGAGCCTTCGCTCACCTGGCTGAACCAGACCTCGCCGCCGCCGGGCCCCCAGGCGAGCCCCGTGAAACCCTTCAGGTCCGCCAGGGAGGCCACCTTGCCCTGGCGATCCACGAGGATGAGGCGGCCGTCGCCATGCTCCACGCTGGTCTGGTTGAAACAGGCCATGCGGTTTCCATCCGGAGCCACGCGGATGGCCGAGGTGTAGAGGCTGAGTCCCGCCACGGGGCGCCCCTGGGGAAACTCGGTGATGTCCAAGGGCGGAATCTGCCCCTTGTCCGGGGCGGGGCGGTCCCCCCCGTAGGCCACGGCGAGATCCGCGCCGCCAGGCATCCAATCCGCGCTGAGCGTGCCATCCAGGAGCACGCGTGATCCTCCGCCCGGTGTCACGCGGGCCAGTTCGCCCGCCGTGAACCCCGACCACAGCCTGGGGGCCAGCTTCACCGCCAATTCGCCCGTGGGCGAGACCGAGAGCAGCGACGCATCGCGGATGCCCAGCGCCCGCGGCTCCGTGGAGCCCGGGTTCAAGGAGAAGATCTCCGGCGCGGCGCCGTTCCAGCCCGCGCTGAAGAGGATGTCCCTGCCTCCGGGCACGAAGCGCGCGCCATCCACCGTGCCCTTTCCATAGGTGAGGCGCTTGAAGGTGGCTTGCGGAGCGGCGGTCGAGGCGCCTCCCAGCCACCAGGCGCCCGCGAGCCCCGCGGCCATCAGCGCGGGCAGGCCGAGACGGAGCCAAGGCTTGCGCGGCCGCGCCCTCTCGGCCGCCGGCGGACGGATGGCCGAATCGAACGAGGGAGCCGAAGCGGATTCCAGCGCGAAGGCGAGGTCATGGGCATCGTGGAAACGGCGGGCCGGGATCTTCTCCAGGCAATGATCAAGCACCCTGCGGAGGCCCGGCTGGATGGGCCGGCTCGTGTCTTCCAGGTCAGGCGGATCTTCCTTGAGGATCGCCGCCATGGTGTCGGCCGCCGTGGAACGGGCGAAGGCCCGCTTGCCCGTGAGCATCTCGAAAAGCACGACCCCGAAACTGAAGATGTCGCTGCGGGCGTCCGCAGCCTCGCCGCGCACCTGCTCCGGGCTCATGTAGCCCATGGTCCCGAGGATCGCGCCTTGCTCCGTGTGGACGCCCGGAGACGGCATGGATTCCGTGGGCACCAGCGACCCCGCTCCGCTCACGAAGGCAGGGAGCTGCTTCGCAAGGCCGAAATCGAGGATCTTGAGGCGGCCGTCCGATGTCACCCACAGGTTCTCGGGCTTGAGATCCCGGTGGACGACCCCTTTGTCGTGGGCGGCCGCCAGTCCATGAGCCATCTGGGTGGCGAGTTCGATGACCAGCCGGGTGGCGAGCGGACCCTCCATCAGGCGCGAGCGGAGGTATTCG
>DATJFC010000326.1:0-2511 GCA_035495995.1 Holophagaceae bacterium | reverse complement strand
AGCAGCGGGCCGTGGGCGAGCAGCTGAAGACGCTGGAGCACGCGGAGAAGGAGGCCGACGCGGCCTTCCATGCCTTCCTCGCAGGCGTTCCCAACGCGCCCCACGCCTCGGTGCCGGCGGGCAAGAGCGAGCACGACAATGTGGAAGTGAAGAAGTGGGGTGTCCTCCCCGCCATCGAGAAGCCGCTGGATCATGTGGAGCTGGGCACGAAGCTCGGCATCCTCGACCTGGACCGCGCGGCCAAGCTCAGCGGCGCGCGCTTCAGCGTGCTGAAGGGCGCGGGCGCCAAGCTGGAGCGGGCCCTCGCGGCCTTCATGCTCGACCGCCAGACGGGCGCGGGCTACACGGAGGTGATCCCGCCCTACCTTGTGAATGCGGAGAGCCTCTACGGCACGGGCCAGCTGCCGAAATTCGAGCAGGACCTTTTCCATGTGCCCCACGGCGAGTCGAAGCTCTACCTCATCCCCACCGCCGAGGTGCCCGTCACGAACCTCTACCGCGACGAGATCCTGGACGGCGCGTCGCTGCCGCTGCGCCACTGCGCCTACACGCCCTGCTTCCGCAGCGAGGCCGGCAGCTACGGCAAGGACACGAAGGGCATCATCCGCCAGCACCAGTTCCACAAGGTGGAGCTCGTCACCTTCAGCGCGCCGGAGGGCGCCGAAGCCGAGCTGGAGCGGCTCACCGCCGACGCCGAAGCCATCCTCGAGGCGCTGGAGCTGCCCTACCGCCGCGTGATGCTCTGCACCGGCGACATGGGCTTCAGCAGCCAGAAGACCTACGATCTGGAAGTGTGGATCCCGTCGCAGCAGACCTACCGCGAGATCTCGTCCTGCTCCTGGTTCGGCGACTTCCAGGGCCGCCGCGCGAACCTGAAGTTCCGCCCCAGCGAGCCGAAGGCGAAGGCGCAGACGCTCCACACCCTCAACGGCAGCGGCCTCGCCGTGGGCCGCACCTGGGTCGCCGTGCTGGAGAACTACCAGCAGCCGGACGGCTCCATCCGCGTGCCGAAGGTTTTGCAGCCCTACATGGGTTGCGACGAGATCCGCTGATGCTGCTGTCCGTCCGCGATCTGGGGCTCCAGCGCGGCGGACGGTGGGCGCTGCGCGGCGTGTCCTTCGACATCGCGCCGGGCGAGGCCTGGGGCGTCATCGGCGAGAGTGGCGCGGGCAAGAGCACGCTGCTGCAGCTCGTGCTCGGGCTGCTGGAGCCGGAAGAAGGCGCCGTGCTGCTCGAGGGCGGACCCTGGTCGCACCTCCCTGAACGCGCGCGCCGGCCGCGCCGGCCGCGCATGCAGGCCGTGTTCCAGGATCCGCACGCGAGCCTCCCGCCCCATCGCACGGGCTGGGAGATCCTGCAGGAGCCGCTCGACATCTGGAAGCGCGGCACGAAGGCCGATCGCCGCGCGGCCGCCGCGCGCATGGCCGCGCGCGTGAAGTTCCCGGAAGGCGCGCTATCCCAGAAACCCGCGGCCTGGAGCGGCGGCCTCGCCCAGCGTCTCGCCCTCGCCCGCGCGCTCATGCTGGAGCCCGCCCTGCTCGTGTTGGACGAACCGCTCTCCGCGCTGGACCCCACGCTGGGGGGGCACCTGCTGGAGCTGTTGGGTGAGCTGAAGGCCTCGGGCACGGCGCTGCTCTTTGTGAGCCACGATCTGCCCGCCGTCGCGCGGCTCTGCGATCAAGCCCTCGTGCTCTACGGCGGCGAGGTGATGTGCCAGGGGGCCGCTCCCCGGCTGATGGATGAGGCGCGGCATCCCTACCTGCGCGGCCTGCTGGAGGCCGTGCCGCGGCTGGAGCCGGGCCACCGGGCCCTGGCTTGGGGGGCGGCGCGCCTGCGGGATGCGGCTCCGGCCGGCTGTCCGCTCTTCGCGCGGTGCCCGCAGGCCGAGGCCGATTGCAGGGAGGGCCTGCCCTTCGGGCAGGCCCTCCGCTGCAGGCACCCTCTGGACTAGGCTTCTAGTTGTCGTCGCCTGAACTGCTGGCCGCGAGGGCCTTCACGTAGTCTTCGTTGATCCAGATGCCGTCGAGGCGGCCCCAGAGCGAACTGAACCCGGGGTGGAGGTTGCCGCTGCTGTGCAGGGCCTCCTGCTCCGCGGAGAGGAGCTTGCCGGCCTCCTGGCTCTGGATGGATTCGACGAGGGCCTTGCGCGTCTGGAATGTGAGGGCGGGCGCGGGCGTGCGGGCCTTCACCCGGGCCACCCAGAGCTTGCCGTCCTCGGTCCAGAACGCGGGAGTCGTCTGCCCCGCGGCGGTGTCCAGCATGGCCTTGCGGATGCCGCTGTGGCTCGCGAGCTCGGCATGGGCGGAGAGCGTGGTGTCCGTCAGCGTCTGGATGGTCGCTCCGAGGTCTTTCAGCGCGTCGAAGCCGCCTTGCTTGAGGGTGGCTTCGACCTTGGCGCGCAGATCGGCGCGGGCCTGGTCCTGCTTCCAGCCGGTGAGCACCTGGTCCCGGATCTCGTTGAGCGGCGCCACGGAGGGGGGAACTTCCTTCTGCACGCGGAAGAGCACATAG
>DATJFC010000325.1:0-3929 GCA_035495995.1 Holophagaceae bacterium | reverse complement strand
CGTGCCCTCGGGCCGCGACAGGATCTGGTCCGCCATCTCCTGGATGGTCTGGCTGGCGATGGGCCGCGCGCAGGCCGCGCAGTGGGGCTTGCCCGTGCGCGCGAAGAGGAGGCGCAGGTAGTCGTAGATCTCCGTCACCGTCGCCACGGTGGAACGGGGGTTCTTGCTGGTGGTCTTCTGCTCGATGGAGATGGCGGGTGAAAGGCCCTCGATGGAGTCGACATCGGGCTTCTCCATCTGATCCAGGAACTGCCGCGCGTAGGCGGAGAGCGATTCGACATAGCGGCGCTGGCCTTCCGCGTAGAGCGTGTCGAAGGCGAGACTGGACTTGCCGCTTCCCGACAAGCCCGTGATGACCACCAGCTTGTTGCGCGGGATCACGAGGTCCACGTTCTTCAAGTTGTGCTCGCGCGCGCCCTTGATCGTGATCGCTTCCATGCTGGCCTCGGCCCTCCAGCTTACGCTAAAAGTTCGCCTCCTACGGGCTTTTGACCCTGGGCTTTCGGCTCTTGCTGGCGTCGGTCCCTTCCTCCATCCAGGGGTTGATCGAGCGGCCCGGGCGAGGCTGCCGCTCGACAGGCCGGGTCCAGCAAAAGCCAAGAGCCGAAAGCCAAGGGCCCTAGACTGGATGGATGGAATTCCGCCCGCTGGCCTGGCTGCGAAGCCTGCACGCCAAGCTCTTCATCGTGACGGCGCTGGTCACCAGCGCCCTCACCATCGGCGTGGCCTACTCCATCGTCCGCAACAGCCGCCGGGAGTTCCAGGACTACACCCGCCGCCTCGTCATCGAAGCCGCGGAGACCGTGGAGACCGACGTGGTGCAGCGGGACCCGCAGTTCAAGGACCCCCGCAAGCTGGAGGACCTTCTGGAGAGCATCGCGGGCGAGGACCGGGCCGTCTTCCAGATCGACGTCTTCAAGCGCACGGACAACGGCAAGGTGGAGCTGGTGCGCTCCAGCGGCGAAGAGGATCAGGTGGACTGGAACCCCGATCTGGGCGCCTACCTGGACCAGCAGGGCGCCCAGACCTCCCTCGTGGATCTCGAAGGCGGAGGGCGCGCCTGGAAGTGCTACCTCCCCATCGCCAACCCGCGCCCGCACCATCCGAGCATCGGCCTCATCCGCGCCTACTGCGACCTGCAGCGCTGGGAGGACGTCTGGAAGGCGAATCTCGAGAAGACCTACCGCACCCTGCCCCCGGTGCTCGCCGGGGAATTCATCCTGCTCTGGGTCGTCCTCCGCTGGCTCATCAGCGATCCACTGGCGGGGCTGGTGAAGGCCATGGAGCGGCTGGAACAGGGCGAGGCGGAGGCCCGCGCGCAGGTGCAGCGCCGGGACGAGCTCGGCTACCTCGCGGCCCGCTTCAACGCCATGGCCCAGCGCCTCCAACGCGCGTCCAAGGAGCGCGAGGACCTCATCCAGGAGATCCAGCAGCTCAACAGCGGACTCCAGGACCGCATCGACTCCGCGCTGAGCGAGCTGCATGTGAAGAACCGGGAGCTCGGCCAGCTGGTGGAGCGCGTGAGCCTCCTGCGGGAGGAGCTGAGCCAGCAGGAGCGGCTCGCCGTGGCCGGCCAGCTGAGCGCCACCTTCGCCCACGAGGTGGGCACGCCGCTCAACCTCGTGAACGGCCACTTGCAGATCCTCCAGTCCCAGACGGGCCTGCCAGAGAAGGCCACGGAGCGCCTGGGCCTCATCCAGTCCCAGATCCAGCGCGTGAGCGACATCGTGCGGCGCCTGCTCGACATGACGCGGCGGCCCCAGCTCACGAAAGGCGAGCTGCATCTCGACACCTTCCTCCACGACCTCCAGGCGCTCTGGGCCCCCACCGTCGCCAGCCACCGCGTCCAGGTGCAGTGGGCCGCGCCGCCCGCCTGCGTGCTGGACGCGGACCGCAAGCAGATGGAGCAGCTCTTCCTCAACCTGGTGAACAACGCCCTCGACGCCATGCCCTAGGGCGGCGCCATCACCATCTCAGCCGCCCGCCTGGAAGGGCCCGAAGGACTCTGGGAGATCCGGTTGGCGGACACGGGGCAGGGCATCCCGCCCGCCCTGCTGGAGCAGGTCTTCAAACCCATGTTCACGACGAAGCCCGAAGGCAAGGGCACCGGCCTCGGCCTCCCCATCTGCCGCGAGATCGTCCGCGGCCATGGCGGCGACATCCGCATCGAAAGCGAGGTCGGCAAAGGCACCACCGTCGTGTTCACGCTGCCGGAAGCGAAGCTGGTGGCGGCGGTCTGAGCGCCTGCCTAGATGTCGACCACTTCCACCGTGCCCAGCTGCTCTCCAAGGAAGCGGCTGCCCACTTCCTGCAGGCGGCTGCTGGCGTCGGTGAGGAGGACTTTCAGATCGCCTCGGGGGCCTTCCCGTTTGGCGCCGCGCTCGGCGAGCAGGCGCTCGACGGCCACGGCCGCGGCTTCGCCGCTGTCGATCCACCGCAGGCCCGGATGGGCCTTCTCCAGGCTCGGGCGCAGCACGGGGTAGTGCGTGCAGCCGAGGACGAGGGTCTTCACGGAGGGCGGAAGCGCGGCGAGGTAGCGGCGGCAGGCCTCCACCGTGAGCGGGTCGTCCAGCCAGCCCTCCTCGGCCAGCGCCACCAACAGGGGGCAGGCGATGGCGTGGATTTCCGCGTCAGGCTTCCGCTGGCGGATGGCCGTCTCGTAGGCGCCGCTCTGCACGGTGGCGAGGGTTCCGATGACGCCCACGGGGCCCTCTGCCTTCGCGGCCAATTCCGCCCCGGGTTCGATGACGCCGATGACGGGCACGGGGCTCTCGCGCTCCAGGGCCGCGAGGCCGTGGGCGCTGGCCGTGTTGCAGGCGATGACGAGCAGTTTGGGGTCGTAGCGCCGGAGGACGGCGCCGGCCTGCAGCGTGTAGCGCTCGATGGTGGCGTGGCTCTTGGTGCCGTAGGGCACGCGGGCCGTGTCGCCGAGGTAGATGATGGCTTCCGAGGGCAGCCGCTGCCGCAGCGCGTGGACGACCGTGAGGCCCCCGATGCCCGAATCGAAGACGCCGATGGGACGCGGGTCGCTCACGCGCGCTCCGCGAGGATGGCGATCCAGGCGCCTTCGCGGCGCACTTCGAGGAGGTGCAGGCCAGATGCGGCGAGGCTCAGCAGCGCTTCATCCTCGCGCTCGGCGAGGATGCCGGAGGCGATGAGCTTCCCGCCCCTGGCGAGCCGCGAGACGAGGCCCGGCAGCAGCTCCTGGATGGTCTCCAGCAGGATGTTGGCGAGGATCAGGTTCCAAGGCCCCGCGGCGCGCGGGTCTTCGAGATCGCCGACGAAGGACGCGAAGGGCGTGGCCCCTTTCAGCGATCCCGCGTTCATCTCGATGAGCTCCGTCATCGCCGGGCCGCAGTCGGGATCCAGGTCGAAGGCGACCAGATCCCGCGCGCCCAGGTGGAAGGCCGCGAGGGCGAGGATGCCCGTGCCAGCGCCCACGTCGAGGCCGGGGCCTCTTAGTTCGCCGCGCGAAGCCAGGCCCTCCAGCAGCTCCATGCAGAGCCGCGTCGTCTCGTGGCCGCCGGTGCCGAAGGCGAGACCGGGGTTCACGACGACGGGAATGCGCTCCGAGGCGACCGCATCGCCGTCCCACAGCGGCTTCACGAGGAAGCGTTCGCCCACCTCGATGCGGCCGAAGCCTTCCCGGCTCTTGGCGAGCCAGTCTTCATCGGCGAAGGTCTCGGCGACTTCCAGCGTCACACCTGGAAAGGCCTTGAGACCCGCCGCATCCGGCGCGACGAGGTCCGGCGGGAAGTAGGCGAAGAAGGCGTGCGGCGGATCCGCGTCTCGGTAGAAGGCCGTGGCGCCCTGTTCCGTGAGCCAATCGCCCAGGGCCTCCTCCATCGAGTCGGGAACCCTGAGCCGCCATCGCAGATGCCGCGCGTCCGTCATCGCCCCAGCCTAACAGCGGGGGCCCGCCGAAGCGG
>DATJFC010000324.1:0-5349 GCA_035495995.1 Holophagaceae bacterium | reverse complement strand
CCCAGGAAACTCCTTGATCGACTTCCTACCAGCCCCGGATCATGGAGGTTTGGTATCTCTCTGCCCCCCGCCCACCCATCCCAAGGAGCCCCCATGAACCGCGCCCTGATCACCAGCGCCCTCGCGCTCGCCACCACCGCCACGGCCTTCGCCGCCGGCAACTCCGCTTCTGCCTCCGCCAACGCCTCGGTCAAGATCCGCAAGGCGATCACCCTCACGAAGACGGCCGACCTCGACTTCGGCGGCATCGTGATCAGCGCGGCTGGCACCGCGGCCGACACGGCCGTGCTGTCCCCCGCCAATGCGCTGACCGCGCCTGGCACGAACGGCACCATCGTCGGCACCTTCAACACCACCTCCGCCGCCGCCTTCAACGTGACCGGCACCAAGAACGCGACCTACGCCGTCACCCTGCCCAGCGGCTCGACCTCCCTCGCCGGCAGCAACGGCGGCACGCTGAACGTCACCTCGTTCACCTCCACCTCCGGCAGCGGCAGCAACACGCTCGACGGCACCGGCGCGGACACCCTGGCCGTGGGCGCGACCCTCACCGTCCCCCAGACCACGACGGACGGCAACTACACCGGCTCCTTCTCCGTGACCGTCGCCTACAACTAAGCCAGGATCGGCGCTAGCTCCGACAGGGGGCGCCCATGGGCGCCCCCTGTTCCATGATGGAGCCATGAGACTCCCACTCGCTCTCCTCCTCCCGGCCCTGATGGCCATCCCACTCCGCGCCCAGGCAGGCGCGGGGGACCTCCTCGTGTCCCCGGCCCGCGTCACGCTGGACAACCGGAACCGCACGGCGGAGCTGATCCTCAGCAACCGCGGCGACGCCACGGACACTTACCGAATCCGGCTCATCCACATGGAGATGACGGCCGACGGCGGCCTGAAGGAAGGCCCCGCGCCCGCCACGGGCGTGGACTCCGCCACCCTGGTGCGCTACGCGCCGCACGAGATCACGCTGGAGCCCGGCCAGACCCAGGTGCTGCGGGTGATGCTGCGGAAGCCGGCGGATTTGGCGGACGGCGAGTACCGCATCCACATGCTCTTCCAGGCCATCCCCCCGGACTTGGCCGGCGGAGCCGCCAAGGACAACGGCAAGGGCGTTTCCATCAAGCTTGTGCCCATCCTGGGGCTCGCGATCCCGGTCATCGTCCGGCAGGGCGATCTCGCGGCGAAGGCGGGCCTCGCGGATCTCCGGCTGGAGCCGGGCAAGGACAAGGCTTTCGCCACCTTCCACCTGACCCGCGCCGGCAACGCCTCGGTCTACGGGAATCTGGAAGCCGTGTTCCAGCCCAAGGGCGGCAAGGCCGCGAGCGTGGCTCTCATGAACGGCGTCGCGGTCTACCCGCCGCTGGACGCGCGGAACATCCGGATGCAGCTGGAGCCTCCCCCAGGCGTCTCCCTGAAAGGCGGAACGCTCACGGTCACCTTCCAGACGGCCGATGAGGCGGTTCCGGAGGCGGAAGCGCGCCTCGAGATCCCATGATCTTCAGGGGCGGGAGCTTCTCCCGCGGCTCTTGGCCCCTGGCTGGTCTCGTGGCGTTGAGCCTCCTCGGGGCGGAGGCCCCTCCCCCCGTGGCGCCTGGGAGCGTGGGTCCTCCAGGCGGCTTCTCGACCCGCTCTGACGACGAGCTCCTGCTCTTCGAGGTGCGCCTCCAAGGCGCCACGCTCAGTGACACCTTCCCCGGGTATCCGGTGAAGGACGGCGTGCTCGTGCCGCTGGGCGAGCTGTGCCGCATGCTGGGCCTGGCCATCACCACCGATCCGCTGACGGGCAAGGCCTCGGGGTTCTTCATCGCGGAGAACCGGACCTTCGCCCTGGACGCGGGTTCCAACACCGTGGCCCTCGAAGGCAAGAGCCAGCCCTTCGATCGCGGGAAGGTCGAGATCCATCCCGACGACATCTATGTGGACACGCGCCTCATCGCCGCCTGGCTCCCGCTCGACCTGAAGGTCGACAAGCTCGGCGCGCGCATCACCATCGTGCCCAGGGAGCCGCTGCCGGCCCAGCTCCTGGCCAACCGCATGCGGGGGCGCTCCGCCTTCGGCGGCCTCCGGGCGGACAACCACCACTACGCGCAGGTGGAGGACCCCTACCGCTGGCTGGAAGTCCCCATGGTGGACGAGACGCTGCGGGTCTCCTCCAACCCGCCCTCCGGCGCCGAGGGCCGCAACACGCTGGTCCAGAGCACCACCTACGCCTCGGCGGATTTCCTCAAACTCAGCACGAGCGTCTACGCCTTCGGCGACAGCGACGGGAACCGCAGCCTTCTGGCCACGGCCGGGCGGAGGAACCCTGAAGGCGGGCTGCTGGGCTGGATGGACGCGACCGAATTCGAAATGGGAGAGGTCTTCGATCCCGGCCTCGCCACCGTGTCCCAGGCCACCAGCGGCACCGGCCTCTTCGTCACCAACTTCCCGCTGAACTCGGACATTTTCGGCGACAAGAAGACCCTGCGCGGCAACCTCCCGCCGGGGTGGCAGGTGGAGCTTTACCAGAACAGCGCGCTCATCGGATTCCAGGCCAGCCGCGCCGACGGCCTCTACGAGTTCCGCGATGTGCCGCTCATCCACGGCTGGAACGATTTCCGCCTCGTCTTCTACGGTCCGGAAGGCCAGCGCCGGGAAGAAGTCCAGCACCTGGACAACAGCGCTCCTCTCGTGCCGAAGGGCGGCTTCCGGTACCGCTTCCAGGCCGAGGAGCTGCATGGCGGGCTGGGCGACCGGGGCTATCTGCTCGGGCAGTACGGCCTCACCGACAAGCTTTCGGCCTTTGGCGCCGCGGCCACTGTGGACCTGAGCACGGGGCAGGTCCGCCACTACGGCCAAGCTGGCCTGCAAGGGCGCTGGAACTTCATGAGCGTGCAGGCGACCGCCAGCCGCGCATCGGAGGGCGGCACGGCTGAAGAGCTGGCCCTGGGCGCGCGGCTCAGCGACAGCCTGTCGCTGACCTTGAAGCGCGCGGAGCTGCAGGATGGCTTCATCAGCGATGTCTACCTTCCGGCGTTCGGCCTCATCAAGAACCGCACGGACCTGGACCTGTCCGGCGTCGCGCCCAGCCTCTCCAAGCCTTGGCTCAATCTGGGCGCCACCTTGCGCCGGGACGAGCTCGTGGACGGGGGCAGCACCCTCCTGCTGAGCCCCCGCATCGGAACCGCCTACGGCGGATGGTTCCTGATGAACACCTTGAACTACCAGCGGACCAGCCTGCCCGACAGCTCCAGCTCGAGCAGTTTCGGCAATTTCCTCGTGAGCCGCTTCTTCGGGACCTACGCCCTGCGGGGAGAGGCGACCTACTCCATCGCCCCCGAGCGGCACCTCCAGAATGTGGCGTTCTACCTGGACACGACGCGGTTCCTGCCGTGGGCGATCCAGACGGGCGTGATCCGCGTGATGGACAGCGGAGAGACGCGGCTGCTGGCCTCCGCCACGAAGTCCGCCGGGCGCGTCGGCGTCGGCCTCGAAGGGAGCTGGTCGAACCGCGCCGGATGGACCGCGGCCGTCACGCTCCGGGTCGGCCTCTTCCGCGAACCACGCCAGGGCCGCTGGGGGTCGGACGCCTTAGGCGTGGCGCCCTATGGCGCGGTCTCAGCACAGACCTTCCTCGACGCCAACGGCGACGGCCGCATGGACCCGGGCGAGCGGCCCCTCCAGGGCGTCAGCAGCTTCGTCAACGGCGTCGCGCGGCCCGAAGGCGCCAACGCGCAGGGCGTCCTCTACCAGCACTCCGTCCCCAGCGACATCCGCGCGCGGGTGCTCCTGAACACCTCCACCCTGCCGGACCCGATGATGCAGCCGGAAGGCGACGGCTTCACCTTCATTCCGCGCGCGGGACACACGACGATGCTCGACCTTCCCGTCATCCAGACCGGCGATGTGAACGGCACGGTCTACCTGGAGGTCGCCGGCATCGCCCGCCCCCTCCCAGGCATGACGGTGGAGCTCGTCGGTGCGGACGGCCAGGTCGCGGCCAGCGCGCGTTCGGCCTACGACGGCTACTACGAACTGCAGAATTTCCGGCCAGGGCGCTACACGCTGCGCATCAATTCCGAGGATGTCCAGCGCCGCCATTTCGAGCTTCCGGCGGGACGCGACCTGGACCTGTCCGGCGAGAAGCTGGAGCGCGACGGCGAGGACTGGAAGCTCCGCAGGGCGGGGTCGCCCGAGGACTCCGCTCCGGCGCCAGCGACCCCGCTTCCTCAGGCCCCTTCTCCAGCCGTCGCCCCGTCCCCCGCGGCCGCGCCACCTTCCCCCGCTCCGCTCCCGGCTTCCGGCGAAGGCCTCCCCCTGCCGCCCCAGGCTCCGTCGCCCTCCGCGCTGAAGCACGCGGTGCTTCACGGGGAAGCCAAGGAGGCGGCGCAGCTATCGGCCGCCTGGCTCGCCCACGCGCCCCTCACGGGCTGGGCCGTGCGGGCGCAGATCGGCGCCCTTCCCGGGACGCTGATGGCCGCGGCCGAGCATCTGGAGCCCAAGGACGGCGCGGTCCTGCTGCGGCCCTGGGCGCTGGCCAACGGCCAATGCGCCCGGCAGATCTTCGTGGCGGGCTTCAAGACCAAGGCCGCGGCCGAAAGCTTCGCCGCGCGGCTCCGCATCCGCCAGGACCTGGATCCGCCGAAGGTCGTCCCGGTCAAGGACCTCACTGGCGCGCCGGCGCCCTGCTCCTTCTACGCGGACTGAGCCAAGGCCCGGCGGGGCGATACCATGGAGCTTTGGCCCCGCGGCCGAAGGCCCTCCCATGACCCGTCTGAAAGGGGAATCCCAGCGATGCGAAACCTCCGCGTCCTCCTCACCGCTTCCGCCATGGCCCTGATCGCCGGCGCGGCCCCCGCCGCGGCGCCCCAGGCCGCGCGCCCCAACCCCTTCGCGAAGAAGAGCGCCCTGCCCTTCCAGGCGCCGGCCTTCGACAAGATCACGGATGCCGACTTCCAGCCCGCCATCGAGGAGGGCATGCGCCTCCACCTCGCCGAGATCCGGAAGATCGCGGAGAACCCCGCGCCCCCGACCTTCCAGAACACCTTCGCCGCCATGGAGAAGGCCGGGCAGATGCTCGCCCGCGTGGGCACGGTCTTCAACTGCCTCACCGGCGCCAACACCGATGACACGCTGCAGAAGATCCAGGAAGAGGAGGCGCCCAAGCTCGCGGCCCACAGCGACGCGATCTACCTCAACGAGCAGCTCTTCAAGCGCGTCGAGGCCGTCTACGCCAAACGCGGCAAGCTGAAGCTGGATCCGGAATCCGCGCGGCTCGTGGAATACACCTACCAGCAGTTCGTGAAGGCGGGCGCCCGGCTCTCCGACGCCGACAAAGGCCAGCTGAAGAAGCTGAATGAGGAGGAGTCG
>DATJFC010000323.1:0-6787 GCA_035495995.1 Holophagaceae bacterium | reverse complement strand
TCCTCCTGATCGGCGGCGTCCTGCTGATCTTCTTCGGGCCCTCGCGCCTGCCGGACTTGGGCAAGAGCCTCGGAAAGGGCATCCAGGAATTCAAGAAGGCGAGCCGCGAACTCACGGCGGAAGCGCTTCCCGGCGACGAAGCCAAGCCCTGAAGCGGCTTGCGCCGCGCGGCCCGCCAGGCGCAGTCTTCCATCGAGGTTCCCGTGACCGACATCCGCCCCTTTCCTGCGAACGCCCCCAGCGACGAGCTGCTGGCGGCGCAGGTGGCGGGCGGGAACCCCGAGGCGCTCCAGGCCCTGCACCAGCGCTACGCGCCCCTGGTGTTCCATGTGGCCTGCAAGAGCCTGGACCGCTCCGCGGCAGAGGAGATCACGCAGGATGTCTTCCTGGCGCTCTGGACCCGCGCGGCCAGCTTCGATCCGGGCCGCGGCCCTTTAAAGCCGTGGCTGCTCCAGATCGCGCACCACCGCATCGTCAACGAGCTCCGCGCGCGCTCCCGGCGGCCCCAGGGCTCCCTCGACGCCGGGCTGAGCGTCGAGGAGCTGCTGGCCCACGACAAGGGCCCCGACGAGGCGGTCTGGCGCGAGTACCAGCGCTCGGCGCTCCAGGAGGCGCTGCGGGCGCTGCCCAGGGACCAGCGCCAGGCCCTGTCGCTGGCCTTCTTCGACGAGCTGAGCCACGAAGAGGTGGCGCGCTCGCTCCAGGTCCCCTTGGGCACCGCGAAGACGCGCATCCGGTCCGGGCTCCAGAAACTGGGGTCGCGCCTCTCCATGCTGGTCGCGGTGGGGCTGCTGCTCGTCACCGCCTCTTCGGCGGTCTACCTGCGCCGCGTCAGCGGGCGCGAGCAGCGCGCGCTCCAGATGCTCACCAGCAGCCGCGCGCAGACCCTGCGTCTCGTCGCGCCGGGCTTCATCGGCGACCCCGAGCAGGCGATGCACGCCGCCTATCGCGGAGAACCGGGCGTGCCCACAGGGGTGCTCACGCTGGCTCATTTCCCCGCCGCGCCGGAAGGCCGCCACTACGAGTTCTGGGCCGCGAAGAACGGCGGCTGGCGTGATCTCGGCTCCGTGGCGCCGGACGCTTCGGGCCGGGCGATGCTCATCCTGGAAGACCCGGCGCTCGCCACCTGGCCCGGAGCCCTGCGCGTCACGATCGAAACGGATGGTTCCAAGGCGGAGGCGCCCGGCGAGACCGCGGTGGCCTGGGCGCCTCCGGGGTGAGTTCGGAGGGAAGTGCTGATAGCGTGGGGAACATGGCCCTCGACCCGCGCCTCCTCGAGATCATCTGCTGCCCGGACTGCCGGGGCGACCTGGAGTTGCGCGCCGCCGACCTGAAGTGCCGCGCCTGCGGGCTCGTATACCCCATCGAGGACGGCATCCCCGTGCTGCTCGTGGACCGCGCGGCGAAGGAGGCCTGATGCGCCTCGACAAGGCCCGCGCCGCGCAGCTGCTGGGGGACCTGAAGGGCGTTCCGGTGCTCGTCTTCGGCGACCTCATGCTGGACGAGTACCTCTTCGGCGAGGTGAACCGCATCTCGCCGGAGGCGCCGGTGCCCATCGTGCGCGTGCTGCGCGAGTCCGCCGTGCTGGGCGGCGCGGCGAATGTCGCCGCGAACCTGAAGGCGCTGGGCGCCGAGCCCATCCTCGTCGGCACGCTGCGGCAGGACGCCGCGGGCGAACGCGTGCTCGCCCTCCTGGGCCGGCTCGGCATCCGCCGCGACGGCATCGTCGTGGACGCCGAGCGCCCCACCATCATCAAGACCCGCGTCATCGGCCAGCAGCAGCAGATGCTCCGCATCGACCGCGAGGAACCCGGGAGCTTGGGCGGCGGCGCCATCGCCGACCTCTGCGCGCGTCTGGACGCCCTCTCGGGCGAGGCCAAGGCCGTGGTCGTCTCGGACTACGCCAAGGGGGCCATCGGACCCGAGGTGATGACGGAGCTGCGCGCGCGCTGCAGGGCCAAGGGCCTGCCCTGGATCGTGGATCCCAAGCCCGCGCACAAGGCGCTCTACGAGGGCGCCACGCTCATGACGCCCAACCGCAAGGAACTGGAATCCCTCACGGGCCTGCCCGCGGGCACGGACGCGCAAGTCGCCGCCGCGGGCGCGCGCCTGCGCGAGGCCCTCGGGCTCAAGGGCCTGCTCGTCACGCGCAGCGAGAAGGGCATGGCGCTCATCGCGCCGGAGGAAGGGCACCACGAGCCCTGGCTGATCCCGACTGAAGCCCGCGAAGTCTTCGATGTGAGCGGAGCCGGCGACACCGTCGTCGCGGCCTTCGCGGCCTCCGTCGCGAGCGGCGCCGACTGGCGCGAAGCGGCGATGCTCGCCAACGCCGCCGCCGGCGTCGTCGTCGCCAAGGTCGGCACGGCCACCGTCACGCCGGAGGAGCTCCTGGCGCACTACCACGCGCAGGAAGCGAATTAGGGCTTTTGGCCTTCGGCTCTGGGCTCTTGCTCGCGCCGACCCATTCAGGCACAAGCCTTGATCTGCCTGCGTGGCAACTACACCAGCTCAGTCGCGCAGCTCGATGCTGAGGAGGAAGGTGGCGCCTTTCTGCAGCCGCTCCTTCACCTGGGTGAAGTTGAGGTCGAACTCCTCGGTCTCGCCGGGGGCGACGGTGCCCACCTTGGTGCCGCCGGAGGCGACGCCGATGAGCTTGCCGTCCGCGTCCAGCACGGCCACGGCGAAGCCCGGGACGCGGGGGCGCGCGCTGGTGTTCGCGACGGTCACATGGGCGCGGGTGCCGAACTCGGCCTCCTTGAGCCAGCTGTAGCGCGACTTGCGCACATTGAAATAGATCTCCTTCACCTTCAGGCCATCCACCTCCAGGTCGAGCGGAAGCGTGGTGTCCCAGATGAATTTGTAGCTGCCGCTGGCGAAGCTGAGAGAGGGCGAAGCCGGCGCGGATGCCGCGGGGGCCGCCGGCGCAGCTTGGCCCGGCAAGGGTTTGAGGGGCGTGTGCTCGTCGTGGGGGGCCTTCGGCGCCTCCGGCGCGGTGGGCGGCGGAGGCGGGGGAGCCTTCAGTTCCTGGGTGGGGGTCTGGGCCGCGAGGGCGGCGGTGAAGAGGATGGCCAGGCCGGAACGGTTCAATGCGCTTCCCTCCAGGAAGATTCAGTCCTTCTTGCCGAACATGCCGCCGAAGAGGCCGCGCTTGGGAGCGGCTTCCGTGATGCTGGACGGCGGCGCAGGGGGCAAATCCGCGGCGCCGAGACGGGCGCGGCGCAGGCGGTCGAAGACGGCGCGCAGGGCGGGCACCTTGGCGGCGTCCATCCAGGTCTCGCTGGTGCCGCGGGCCACCTGGTGCTCCTCGAGCACGCGGCCCTCCTCGATCCACTTCGCGATGGTGGGGAGGTCCAGGCCCGTGTAGACCTGGTCGCCGATGCGCAGGCGGAGGGCGCTGGGGTCGGTGGAAACAGGGCCGGGCGCCGGAGGCAGGACCATGGTCACTTCTTCCTGCGTGATCTCCGGGGGCTCGGGGAGCACGGGCATCTCCGGCATCGGGGGGCTCGCCATGGCGGCCAGCATCTCCGGCGCGTTGATGCGCAGCGTGGAGGCCGCGTGGGGCAGGTCCTCCTCCTCCATGGGCATGGCGGAAGGCGCGGGCAGGACGAAGGCCGCGGGGTTCACCGGGCGCGTGCTCAGCTCCTCGCTCTTCACGCCGCCCAGCGTGTCCTCCAGCGCCCGCATGCCGGCGTCCATGTCCATGTCGCGGCCCTGGCTGAGGGCGCCGCGCAGGGCTTCGGCGGGGGAGGGCGCGAGGGGCGTGTCGCCGAAGAGGCGGGCGATGGCGTCCTTGGCGGAGGCGTAGGTGCCGCTGGGCTCTGGCGCGGGAACCTCCTCGGCGGTGGGGAGGGGCGGCAGATCGAAGGCCATGGTGTCCGCGGTGGGAGCCTCATCCGGCGGAACCGCCGCCGGCAGCTCCGGGGCGGAGGCGGGCGCGCCCCCGAAATCAGGTTCGGGGATCTCCAGATCGCCCAGAGCCAGGTCGTGGGATTCGAGCGCGGGGATGGGCGCCGCGGCTTCCTGGGCCTCCGGCGCCTGCGCGATGGCCTCAGCCAGGGTGTCGAGCGGCACGCTGGCCGTGGTGGCGGGGGACTCGGAGAGAGCCAGGAGGCGCTTCACCTCCAGCTCGATGTGGAAGACATCGCCGCAGCGGAAGCACTGGGCGCGGCGCAGGCCGCTGCGCACGCGGGCCGGCCTCAGCCCGTAACGGGTCTGGCAGCTGGTGCACTGGATCGCTTCGACCATGCGCGGCTCCTGGGGTTTGCAGCAGGATAACGCCTCGGGGCAGGGATGGCACGGTCGGCGGAGGGGTTCCCGCTATGCTCGAAGTTCCTTCCTCTGGGAGTCCGTTTGCGAGGCGTGCTGGTCACATTCGAGGGCATCGAGGGCTCGGGTAAATCCACCCAGCTCCTGCGCCTTTCGGAGCGGCTGCGGCGGCTGGGCGTGTCCCACATCGTCACGAAGGAGCCCGGGGGCACCGCCCTCGGCGCCGAACTGCGGCGCCTCCTCCTCGTCCGCCATGCCAGCGGCGAGGCCTGGGCCCCGGAATCCGAGCTGCTCCTCTTCTACGCGGACCGGGCCCAGCACCTGAAGACCGTCATCCGGCCCGCCCTGGAGGCGGGACAGCTGGTGCTCGTGGACCGCTTCGAGGACTCCACCCGGGCCTACCAGGGCGCCAGCGGCGTCAGCGAGGACGCCCTCAACCACCTGCGGGACCTGGTGCTCCAGCGGCTCCGCCCCCCCCTCACGGTGCTCCTGGACCTGGAGCCCGAGCAGGGCCTCACCCGGGCGGGCGCGCGCAACGAGGCCCTGCCGGGCTTCCAGGAGACCCGCTTCGACGAGGCGGCCGTGGACTACCACCGCCGCGTGCGGCAGCGCTTCCTCCAGATCGCCAAGGAGGAACCCCAGCGGGTCTGCATCGTTCCAGCCAGGGATGAGGCCTCCGCGGTGGAGGCCGGGGTATGGCGGGCCGTATCGCCGCTGCTGCGCAGCGCGGGCTTCGGGGTGGACTAGTGTTCGATCCTTCACTGCGAGGCCATCAAGCGCTCCGGGTCAAGCTGCTGGAGCGGCTCCAGGCGGGACGCCTGCCCGGGACGCTGCTCTTCACGGGCCCCGAAGCCGTGGGCAAGCGGCGCGTGGCGATGGAACTGGCCCAGCGCGAGCTGTGCTTCCGCAAGACCGCCTGCGGCGCCTGCGAGGCCTGCCGCCTCTTCAAAGGGGACGATCTTCCGGTGGAACTGCCGAACCTGCTCCGCCTGGCGCCCGAAGGCAAGGCGGGCCTCATCAAGATCGGCGCCGTGCGGGATTCGGACCTGGTGGAGGGCGGGATCATCCGCTGGGCCTCCCTCGCCCCCGCGCCCGGCTGCCACCGCTGGATCCTCATCGAGGATGCCCACCGGCTGAACGGCGGCGCCGCCAACATGCTGCTGAAGAGCCTGGAGGAACCGCCGCCGGGGACGCGCTTCCTCCTCGTCACGCACCGGCCCGAGGCCGTGCTCCAGACCATCCGCTCCCGGGCCCAGCGCGTGGCATTCGCCCCCCTTTCCGACGAGGAGGCCTGGGCCGTGGCCCGCGCGGGAGGCTGGGCGGAGGATCAGCGCGAAGCCTGGACGGCCCTCGCGGAAGGCTCTCTGAAGGTCCTGGACGAGGCGGCCTATGCGCGGGCCGCGGCCCAGGTGGAGGCCTGGCTGGCCCTGGCCGCGGGAGCGGGTTTCGAATCAGCCTCGGGACCCCTGCTGCCCGAGAAGGAGGCGGCCGTCGGCCAGAGCGAGCAGCTGAGGCCGGCCGTGGAGTTGCTGCTGCGCATCCTCGGCGATCTGGGCCGCCTGCGCGCAGGACGGTCCCCGGCTTTGGCGCCGTGGCGCGAGGGGCTGGCCCGGCTTTCGGGGCGCGGCCTGGATCTCCGCCTCCCCATGGAAACCGCGTCCAAGGCCCTGCAGAGCCTCGCACGCAATCCCTCGCCGGAACCCCTGCTCCGGGAATTGGCGCTCAGCCTGGCCTGAAGCTCAGACGACCTCGAGATCCCGCAGTTCCTTGCCGGGTTTGAAGCGGATGCTCTTGCCCTTCGGGATCTCGACCGAGGTGCCGGTCTTGATGTTGCGGCCCATGCCCCGTTTGCGGGGGCGGGGCTCGAAGACGCCGAAGCCGCGGATCTCGATGCGATGGCCGTCCAGCAGGGCCTGTTTCATGCGGTCGGTGAGGAGATCC
The DNA here is from genome assembly GCA_035495995.1 of Holophagaceae bacterium. Taxonomy (GTDB): domain Bacteria; phylum Acidobacteriota; class Holophagae; order Holophagales; family Holophagaceae; genus JAFDVN01. The sequence continues at coordinate 580 of DATJFC010000323.1, read as the reverse complement.
ACCATCTGGAGGGCCGTGGCCCGGCTGCACGGATGGATCTTCATGACCGCGTTGGCGATGTCGATCTTGATCATGGGGGACCTGGGGAATGGACTAGCTATAGCAGGGGACGCCCTCGATGCAAGGCTTCATGAACGGGACGGTTTAAAAGTCAGGGCCGACCCAGCGTGATCTTGATGTCCGGGTTGAAAGACACGGGCTCCGGCATCTTCTGGCCCTGGGGATTCGGGGCGAAGGAGGTCTTGGCGGGGGCCACCGGGGCGGCCGAGGAGGCCAGGGAGCCTCCGGCCTCGCGGCCGGCGCCCTGGGCGATGTTCATGCCGCGCTCCATGTTGGCCTTGGCCATGTCGGCGGTGGAGGCGATGCCCTCCAGCTTGAGCTTGAACTCGCCCACGTTCGTGGCGCGGAGGAGGGCTTCCTCCTCGCTGATCATGCCCTGTCGCAGCAGGAAGTAGAGGCTCTGGTCGAAGGTCTGCATGCCGTACTGGCTGGTGCCGGCGGCGATGATGTCGCGCAGCATCTTCGTTTTGTCCTTGTCTTCCATGGCATTGCGGACCGTTTCGGTGGCGACCATGACCTC
>DATJFC010000322.1:0-2111 GCA_035495995.1 Holophagaceae bacterium | reverse complement strand
CCGCCGCCGGCGGAGGTAATCCGGCCGCCCCTTTGCAATCCCGTGTTCCGGGCCTACACTCCCTGCACCGATGACAAGTTCCCTCCCGCGCCCGGCGATCCTCCTCGAGGTCCCGGGCGCTTGTGTTCCACCCCGGGCTTTCCAGCCCCGCCTCAGGAGCCAGCCATGAAGGTCAACTTCACCGGCCGCCACGTCGAAGTCTCTGCCGCCCTCAAGGCGCAGGCGCAGGAGCGCCTGGCCAAGATGGCGGCCTTCCTCGACGACATCATTGATGTCCACGTCATCCTCTCGGTGGAGAAGCACCGACATCAGGCCGAAGTGACGCTCAAGACCTGCTCCCACGCCTTCGTGGCCTCGGCCGAGAGCATGGACATGTACAAGAGCCTGTCGGAGGCCATGGACAAGCTGGAATCCCAGGCCCATAGGCAGGCGGCGAAGCGGGCCTCCGGGCGCCACGAGGCGACGCCGCGCAAGGACCTGGTGGCCGACGAGGCTTGAGCGGCCTGAAGCTGCGTCAGAAGGGGGCCGCGAGGCCCCCTTCGCGTTAAACTGGGTGGCTGGAGCGAGCCATGCCTGACCCGACCCACGAATACGCGCCCAAGGACACCACCGCGGCCACGCAGGACTGCGAGAAATGCCGCCGTCCCTACACGCTGGACCATTTCAGCCACGGCATCGAAGGGCAGGAGAAGGTCTGCCGCCGCTGCCTCCGCGTCATCGGCTACCGGGTCTGAGACCATGAGCGCCGCGGCCAGCGCGTCCGCCCTTCTCGACGGCGTCCTCTCCGGCCGCCGGGTCACGGAGGAGGAGGCCCTCTTCCTGCTCGAGCACGGGGACCAGCAGGACCTCGCGCTCGCGGCGACGGCCGTGCGGAACCGCCACAACGATCCGGCCAAAGTCAGCTACATCATCGACCGCAATGTGAACTACACGGATCTCTGCAACGTCTACTGCACCTTCTGCGCCTTCTACCACAAGCCCGGCGACAAGCGGGGCTACGTGCTCACGAAGGACCAGATCCGGCAGAAGGCCGAGGAGACCAAGGCGCTCGGCGGCACGGGCTTCCTCATGCAGGGCGGCGTGAACCCGGACCTGCCCTGGGACTACTACCTGGACCTCGTCCATTACATCCATCACGACCTGGGCATCTGGGTCCACGGCTTCTCGCCCGTCGAGATCCAGATGATGGCCAAGCTCAGCGGCCAGTCGCTGCAGAAGACCATCTTGGACCTGCGGGACGCGGGCCTGGGCTCCATCCCTGGCGGCGGCGCGGAGATCCTCGTGGAGCGCATCCGCCACAAGATCGCGCCCCTCAAGGGCGGACCGGACAAGTGGCTCGAGGTCATGGAAGCCGCGCACGAAGTCGGCATGAAGACCACCGGCACGATGATGTTTGGCATCACGGAGACGATGGCGGAGCGCGTCGAGCATTTCCGCGTGCTGCGCGAGCAGCAGGACCGCTCCCTCGCGCGCGGCAACGGCGGCGGCTACACGGCCTTCGCGGCCTGGCCCTTCCAGAGCGGCCACACCGTCTGGGAAGGCAAGATCCAGAAGCCGACGGATGTGGAGTACCTCCGCACCATCGCCGTCGCCCGCATCTACATGGACAACTTCGCGCACATGCAGTCGTCGTGGGTGACCATGGGCAAGAAGACCGGCCAGGCCGCCCTCCACCACGGCTGCGATGACATGGGTTCTCTCATGCTCGAGGAGAATGTCGTCAGCGCCGCCGGCACCTGCTACAGCGTCAACAAGGCCGAGATGCTGCGCCTCATCCAGGACGCCGGCTTCGAGCCCTGGCAGCGGGACAACATCTACGGCGTCGTGGACGCGAGCCCGACGGCGGCCTGAAGCGGAAATGCATAACGCAAAGGCGCAAAGACGCCGAGGCGTTGGCTCAAGTTCGGATTGACTCGCGTCTTTGCGTCTTGGCGTTGAAGCTTTTTACCTGTGCGCGGTATTCTATAGCCGTCCGAGGAGCGCTGCGAGACGCCTGTCCCAGGCTCGGACTTCTGACCCAACGGCGCTCACCTCACAACCTTCCGGTTGGCGCGGTGAGCAGGGCCGGCCGGTTTTCCAAGAGGAGCCCGACATGAGCGTCGGAACCCAGC
>DATJFC010000321.1:0-6668 GCA_035495995.1 Holophagaceae bacterium | reverse complement strand
CGCATCGGACTATCATGGAGCATCGGAGACGGAATGACGCGCACCTTCACCCTCGAGGAAGCCCAGGAACGCATGCCGGAAGTGCGGCGCCTCACGGAGCCCGTCTACTTCCTGGCGGCGAGCCTCGCCCGCGAGCTGCAGGAGGCCGAAGACGCGAACGACGAATCCCGGGGCGAGGATCTGCGGGCGCGGCTGCAATCGCTGGTGGAGGCCTGGACCGGAAGCGTGCAGGCCCTTGGCGCCGATGTGAAGGGGCTCTGGCTCGTGGATTTCGACAGCGGCGACGGCTACTGGTGCTGGGCCTGGCCGGAAACGGAGCTGGACCACTGGCACAGCTACGAGGGCGGGTTCCGCGCCCGCATGCCCGCGGCCGAGCGGCCCGTCCAGGCGTGAAGAAGGCCGCGCCCGCGCCCTCCTTCCGCGACGCGGTGCTCGCGGTTGTCGCGGACATCCCCAAAGGGCGCCTCGCCACCTACGGCCAAGTGGCCCTGCTGGCGGGCTGGCCGGGCCGCGCGCGGCAGGTGGGCTGGGCGCTGGCGGGTCTCCCTCAAGGCACGAAGCTGCCCTGGCACCGGGTGGTGAACGCCCAGGGGTATGTGCCCGCCCAGGGCCGTGAACCCTCGGCCCTCGAACAGATCCGCCGGCTCAGGATGGAAAAGATCGATGTCGACGACCGCGGCAATCTGGACTTGAAGACGCACCAGTGGCGGCCCTGAACGGACACAAGGGAAAATGATCCTTCGCCGTCACAGCGAGTTCACATCCTTCCGGGAACCTTGCTTAGACCGGATGCACGGTTCCCCTTCTTCGGAGATTCCATGAAGCGCACCCTTCTCGCGCCCCTCGCCCTGGTGATGGCCGCGATGCCCGCCGCCGCCCAGGACGCGACGCCCAAGATCAGCGGCCTGCTGCAGGTGTGGTACACGCAGATGATGGACAGCGACCTTCGCCACGACAGCCTCGCGACCACCAACGGCCACAGCTACTACGACCTCTCCGGCAATTGGACGGAGAACGGGTTCCTGATCCGCCGTTCCGAGATCCACGTCTCCGGTAATGTCCCCGGGTCCGAGGGCTTCACTTACGAATTCAACATCGATCCCAGCATCAACACGGGCACGTCGAACCCCACGATCCTGCAGGACGCCACCATCTCCTACAAGAACGAGGGATTCGGCCTGACGATGGGCCAGTTCAAGAACCAGCGCACTTACGAGGGCCTGGTGGGTTCTTCCACTCTGATCTTCGCTGAGCGCAGCCAGCTGGGCCGCCGCCTGGGTGACAAGCGCGACCGCGGCGTGGCCGCCTCCTACATGTTCGGCGACCAGGATTTCGGCGCCAAGCTGACCGGCGCGGTCTTCAACGGCATGACGGACGCCACTTCCGGCAAGACCAACGACACGAACGCCCAGAAGGACTTCGTCGGCCGCCTGGACTTCAACGTCGGCAAGGAGCAGAAGTTCGGCTTCTGGAGCCTGCAGGGCAGCACCGACCAGACGGACAAGGGTGGCCTGAAGGCCCTCACCTTCGCTGGCAGCAACACTCCCACCTCCGACGAGATCCTCGACAACAAGGACAAGACCCAGCAGTACGGCGCCTTCTATGTCTTCGACGACGGCACCTGGCACTTCGACGGCGAGATCGCCACCGGCAAGCTCGGCCGCCTCTTCGCCTCCGTGAACGGCGCCGCTGGCGCCGCCAAGCGCGAGTCGCTGGACCAGAAGTTCCTCGGCTACTACGCCACCGCCGCCTACACGACCGGCGCCAACACCTTCGCCGTCCGCTACGACCTGATGAACTACAACCAGGGCAACCACTGGTACACGGCCTACAACCCCTACACCGAGTCCGCCCCCGGCGTCTCCCGCGGCGATGACTACTCGCCCAAGTACACCGAGATCACGGCCGGCTACACCTACGCCTTCGATCCCAAGGTGATCAAGCACGCCAACCTGAAGATCAACTACATCCACCGCTCCAAGAACTTCCTGGCGCCCTCCGCCGCTCTCGGCGAGACCGGGGCCCAGGGCGGCGACAGCGCCGTCGTCGCCTTCCAGATCGCCTTCTGATCCGGATCTGACGAAACGGAAAAGCCCCGGGATTCCCGGGGCTTTTTCCTTTAAAATCGAGGATTCGGAGGACTCCATGAAGGTGCGCGTGTCGGTGCAGCTGAAGGGCGGCATCCTGGACCCTCAGGGCAAAGCGGTGGAGCAAGGCCTCCACGGCTTCGGTTTCGCGGTGGACAAGGTCCGCGTGGGCCGGCTCATCGAGTTCGAAGTGCCCGGCCAGGACGCCGAAGCGGCGAAAACCCAGGCCCAGGCCATGTGCGACAAGCTCCTCGTGAACCCCGTCATGGAGAAGGCCGTCATCGAGGTCCTGGCGTGAAAGTCGCGATCCCCGTCTTCCCGGGCTCCAACTGCGACCACGACGCGCTGCACGCCTGCGGCGCGGTCATGGGCTGGGATGCGGTCCCGGTGTGGCACCAGGAGACGGCCCTGCCCGCGGGCACGGACCTCGTCCTCATCCCCGGCGGCTTCAGCTATGGCGACTACCTGCGCTGCGGCGCCATCGCCGCGCTCGCGCCGGTCATGGCCGATGTGAAGCGCCACGCGGAGAACGGCGGCCTCGTCTTCGGCGTCTGCAACGGCTTCCAGATCCTCTGTGAAGCGGGCCTGCTGCCCGGCGCCCTGCTCAAGAACCAGACCCTGCGCTTCATCCACAAGGAGGTCCACCTCCGCGTGGAGCGCGCGGACCTGCCCTACACCAAGGCGCTGAAGGCCGGCCAGGTGCTGCGGATCCCCGAAGCCCACGGCGACGGCAACTACACGCTGGACGAGGCGGGTCTCGCGGCCTTGGAAGCGAGGGGCGGCGTCGCCTTCCGCTACTGCCACCCGGATGGCCAGGTGGGCGAGGCCTCGGCGGAGAACGGCGCCATGAACGCCATCGCGGGCATCGTCAACGAGAAGGGCAATGTGCTGGGCATGATGCCCCACCCTGAGCGGGCCGTTGAAAGGCTGCTGGGGAACGACGACGGCCTGGGCATCTTCCGGAGCCTGGCGGCGGCCTTCGCCCCTGCCTGAGGGCCATCCAACCGGAATCCTGACAAAACTTGGGCCTCGGCTGTAAATTTTACCGCCATGGCTGGGATTTTCCTTTTATCCTTGCGGGTGAGGGTGCGGGCTGTCCCGCTTTCTTCCGAGCCATGAGCGATCAGGAAACCAAGAACCTGCTGGTCCAGACGAGCGGCCCCCTCAAACTGGTGGCCCTGAAGAAGGACCCTGTCCCGGCGAAAGCGCAGCCGACGCGGGACGCCTGGGTGCTCATCCAGCCCTCCAGCGCCGTGCGCGTCTGCACCGGCGACGACAACCACGAGGAAGGCGTGATCCGCCGCGGCGATCTCGCCCTGCTCCTGCCGGGCTTCGGGCACAGCCTCCACCGGCACCAGCCCTCCGTCCCCTTCGGCTTCAACGCCCTGCACCTGGAAGGCCCCTTCCCGGAGCCGCTGCTGGGTTCGCTCCAGAATCCGCCCCGGAAATGGCAGGAGGCCAGCTTCGCGGTCCTGCGCAGCCAGAGCCTGAAGCAGCTCTTCCACATCTTCACCACCGAGATCCAGGACCCCGACGGCATCCAGCTCATGACCCGCGAGCTGTTCCTCATCCTCCTCGGGGCCGAGCTATCGCGCCTGACGGAGAAGGAGGACCGGGGCCGCTTCCCCTACCGCCTGAACCGCTCCACGCTCCAGCTCGTGCTGGACCACATGGAAGGCCACCTGGGCGGCAAGAACTCGGTGCCCGAACTGGCCCAGATGGCCCGGTGCACGCCGGACCACTTCATCCGCCTCTTCCGCGAGGCCACCGGCACCACGCCGCACCAGCACCTCATCGAGCGCCGCCTCCAGCGCGCCGTGCAGATGCTCTCCAACGGCGAGCGGCCGAGCGATGTCGCCAAGCTCCTCGGCTTCTACGACGCGAGCGCCTTCACCCGCGCCTTCAAGCGCCGCTTCGGCGTGCCGCCCAGCGAGTACGCCGAGGAAGCCTACCGGCGCCAGTTCCCCAAGCGGAGCGAGTGACGCCCGGCCTTCAGAAGACCCGGTAGACCTGCCCGGTCTGCCGGCCTTCCACGCTGCGGCTGTAGGCGAGCGCCGCGCGGGCGGCGGGCACGGCCTCGAAGCCCCGGAAGAACGGGCCGTAGTCGCCCATGGACTCTTGCAGCACATTGGGGCTGACCGCGTTGATGCGGAGGCCCCGCGGCAGCTCGATGGCCGCCGCGCGCACGAAAGCCTCGATCGCCCCGTTCACCATGGAGGCGGAGGAGCCCGCCACGATGGGCTGCTCCGCAAGGATGCCGCTCGTGAGCGTGATGGACCCGCCGTCCTTCAAGTGGTCCCGGGCCGCGAGGGCGAGGTTCACCTGCCCCATCAGCTTGTCGGCGAGCCCCACGCCGTAACCGGAAGCGGCGATGGGCGCGGCGATGAAAGCCTCCAGCGGCGCGAAGGTCACATGCCCCGCCGCCGAAATGACCGCGTCCAGGGCGCCGAGTCCGGCCAGCGCCTTCGCGAGGCCCGCGGGATCCGTGAAGTCGAGCCGCGCGTCCGCGCCGTTGCGGCCCGCCCGGATCAGCTCGTGCCGCCCGCCCAGCTCGGCCGCCACGGCCCGCCCCAGCGTGCCGCTGGCGCCCACGAGAAGAATGCGGAGTCTCGGCTCAGCCATGTCACATCCTGACGGGCAAGGTGGGGAGGAAGCGCGGAACGCGGCGCGCGCGCGTCGCCTGCTCGAAGGCGTAGCCGAATTTCAGCAGCGCGGCCTCGGTCCAGGCCCGGCCCATGAAGGAAATCGAGACGGGCAGCTCTCCGACGAATCCCGCGGGGACGGTGAGGTGCGGGTAGCCCGCGACGGCGGCCGGCGTGGAGGCGCTGAAGCCGGTGTATTCGCCGAAGACGGGATCCGTGATCCAGGCGGGCATGCCCGTGGGGCCGATGAGCGCGTCGAGCCGGTTCGCGTCCATCGCCTTGTCGATGCCCTCGGCGCGCGTCAGACGCAGGCAGTTGGCCCGCGCCTTCAGGTAGGCCTCGTCCGTCAGAGGCCCCTTCGCGTTCGCCTGCTCCACGATCTCCTGGGCGAAGAAGCGCATCTCGCGGTCCTTGTTCGCCTGATCGAAGGCGATGAGATCGGCGAGGTCCTTCACGGCGCCGCCGCGTTTCCGGAAGTAGGCGGCGAGGTCGGTCTTGAATTCGTAGAGCAGCACCGTCAGCTCGTCGTTCTCGTAGCCCGTGGGCAGCTCCACCTCCACGAGCGTCGCGCCGAGCCGTTTCAGCGTGGCGAAGGACTCCGCCATCACGGCATCGAGGCCCGGGTGCTGGTTCATGTAGTTCTTCACGATGCCGAGGCGCGCGCCCTTCAACGCGCCCGCGTCGAGCCCGGCGGCGGAGTCGCTCAGGATGTGGCCCTGGGCATCCCCGGTGGCGGCATCGTCGGGATCCACGCCCGCCATGGCGCCGAGCAGGATCGCCGCGTCGCGCACGGTGCGGGCCATGGGTCCGGCCGTGTCCTGGCTGTGCGCGATGGGGATGATCCCCGCGCGGCTCAGCAGGCCGAGCGTCGGCTTCAAGCCCACGATGCCGCAGATGGAAGAGGGGCTCACGATGGAGCCGTCCGTCTCCGACCCCACGGCCGCCGCGCAGAGGTTCGCCGACACGGCCGCGCCGGAGCCCGAGCTGGAGCCGCTGCAGTTGCGGTCGAGGACATAGGGGTTGCGCGTGAGCCCGCCCCTGCCCGTCCAGCCGCTGATGGAGTGCGTGGACCGGAAGTTCGCCCACTCGCTCAGGTTGGCCTTGCCCAGCAGGATCGCGCCCGCCTCGCGCAGCCGCCCGGCCACGAAGGCGTCCCGCGTCGGCGGAGGCGCGTCATAGAGCGCCCAGGAGCCCGCGGTCGTGTGCATGCGGTCCGCGGTGTCGAGGTTGTCCTTCAAAAGGACGGGAATGCCGTGCAGGGGCCCGCGCGCCTTTCCGGCTTTCCGCTCCGCGTCCAGCTCCGCGGCGATTTTCGCGGCGTCGGGATTCAGCTCCAGCACGCTGTGGAGCTTGGGGTCCAGCGCATGGATGCGCGCCGTGTAGGCCTTCACGAGGGAGACGGCGCTCGCGCGGCCGGAGGCCATCGCGGCCTGCAGGTCGGCGATGGTGGCTTCCTCGACGCGGAAGCCGCCCTTGGCGGCCGGCGCGGCCCTCATCGCGGCGGCGGCGCCGGCGGCGAGAGAAGCGCCAAGGAAGGAACGGCGGTCCAGATGCATGGAACACCTCGCGGGATCAGGATGAACGGGTTCCAGCCTAGCCCTTGAACTCCTTTCAACCAAATCGCCTGGGCGCGATCCAAGGTTTGGACGATCACTCTCGTCCTGGAGGTTCCATGAAGATGTGGCCCTTGGCAGGGGGACTCTGCCTCCTGCTGGCCTGCGGCGGAGGCTCCTCCTCGTCCACCGGCACGGCCGCGCCCCCGGATCCCTGGGCCGCCGTGACGGCCGCCATCCAGGGCGCCCAGTCCCAGTTCCCGAACGGGATCTGCGTCGAGATCGCCACGCCCCAGGGCGTCGTCTATTCCCAGAGCTTCGGCGGCATGACCAACGGCACGCTCGTGACCGTGGCCAGCGCCTCCAAGTGGGTCGCGAGCACGACG